>NZ_JARPLU010000143.1:0-12673 GCF_032349615.1 Limnospira sp. PMC 1279.21
GTATGAGGTGAAAGTCTCATGTACGGTTCTGAATGGGAGGGGGTGAAGGCGACTTTACTCTCGACCCCTAATCGTCGTCTAGCCCAGAGGTGGGACTCTTCCCAAGCGTTACTTTCGGTATGCCCTACCGTAGTTGCATTTCTGCCAATCCTGTTTAGATTGAAGCAAATATACCTCAAAAACTGATTTGTCTAGTTCCTGTGAATCTTTTACCTGCTGCCAGGAGGAAGCTAGAACAATGCAGCCAAACCGCATAGATTCAATGGTCAAGGTTCAGTGTACGCCTTGAGGCAACAAGGTTTTTTAAGTGGTTGGTTACCTTTATCCATGGTCAATCAGTGTAGCATTTATCTAGTAAGCGTGTCAAGTCAAACAGCGATGTTGTTCGAGAGTTGATCAGGTCTTGGGCTGACGGGCACTAAAGTACCCGTGTCGCCTTTCATCCTTGCTCTCTTGAGACAAGGTTTTCATGCTCCAGTGCTGTTCGTATAACCTAGAATAATGTCGATCTCATGTTTGATAGCTTTAATTGGGGGGCTGGTGTGATTATTGTAAATCTGATTTTATCCTTAGCGATCGCCATTGTAGTAGCGATCGCCATCATTTTAATTGCCTTAGAATGGCAGCATCGTAACCGTCCGGGTAATGACCTAGAACTAAGAGCCGTCAATTGGGAAAAGACACCCACAGAACCCCAAAGACTCCTCCTCAAAGGAGAATTTGAACTCTGCAACCGGACCAAGACCCTAGAAATAATGGTGCCGGAGGTGACAGCCAAAGTCAAACTCCTATCTGATGGGAGTTTAGCCAATACCAGGGTAAACACCCGCATCATTGCCGCCCATGAAGCCACCACCCCCAGAGCCGATGATTACTGGTTAGCCTATATCGTCAAAGCGCGCCAACTCACCCGATTTCAAGTAATTATCGACATTCAAAGCCCAAACCTCAAGGAACTCCAGTCAGCTTGGGTACAAATTCGCTACGTCACCTATGGACCCCAAGGCAGAATACCCAAAGTCCGCCATTTGGTGATTCCCATGCAATACCCAGATCCGCAAATCCCCCCCACTCCTCGCCCCGTAGAAGGCGGCGGTCAAGTATTCCCGATCCGCACCCATCTCCTAGCGCAACTAGATGATCCCGTGGAAGTAGTGCAGCGTTATGTAATGCCACACGCTAAACCGGGAGATATTGTTACAATGGGAGAAACTCCCCTAGCCTTAATTCAAGGTAGGTTCCGCCACCCAACGGAAGTCAAACCCGGATGGGTAGCGGTGCGAATTTGTTACTTTTTTATGCCCACCTCCAGCCTAGCCACCGCCTGCGGACTGCAAACCCTGGTCGATATAGTCGGTCCGGTGCGGGTTTTCGGAGCCTTTGTCGGAGGCGCTATTGGCAAGGTATTAGGTCATCCAGGCGGGTTTTACGAATTAGCAGGGGAACAAGCACGCCTTATTGATGATGTCACCGGAACCTTACCACCTTACGATCAATTTATTGTTCTTGGTCCAGAAGACCCTCAAGGGGTAGTTAACCGTATTCGCCAAGCGACGGGACTAGAAGCGGCCATTGTAGACGTTAACGACTTGAAAGCGGTTAAAATATTAGCAGCTACTTCTGGTTTATCTACGGCTTTAGTGGAGCGATCGCTTAGAAGCAATCCGGCCGGAAATGCTGATGAGCGCACCCCATTAGTTCTGATCCGTCCCGAATCGGATCAAAGCCCTTAACTCTGCCTAAAATGATCTACCAAGACCCCAAAACCCCACAATTCACATGAATTTATTTCCTTCTCCCAATCAAACTCAGGCGACAATTCGCGCCTTTCAATACCGCGATTTAGAGGCTTTTGAGCGTTTGTCTCAGCTTACCCAGCCGGTAGATGAGCCATGGCGCGAAGACCGCACCATTGACCCGGAAACCAAACAACTGCGACTCTGGTATGGCTTACTCCGATTTCTGAGTTGGTTTCCTAACCCCTGTCAGCATCTATTTAATACCTATGTGGCGGAACAGGGGGGACAGGTTCAAGGAGTGATCAGAGTTTCCCCGTTTAACCGTACCCGTAGCACCTGGCAGGTTAAACGAGTGTCCGTAGACCCCAGAACTTCGTCTAGTAGTATTGGTTCCCAACTGTTGCGATACTGCTTTGAAACTATCTGGGAAGCTAGAACTTGGGTTTTGGAGGTCAATGTTAACGATAAAGATGATTTGGCTCTATATCGACAAAATGGGTTCCAACCTCTGGCTAAAATCACTTACTGGTCTGTAGAACCTGAATTGCTGGCTGATTTAGCCCAATCTGTGGCGGATGTCCCTAATCTACTTCCGGTCAGCAATGCTGATGCTCAATTGTTGTATCAATTAGATACGGTTTCTATGCCTCCCCAAGTCCGACAGGTGTTCGATCGCCATATTCTCGATTTTCAAACTAATGTGATCAGAGCGATCGTCGATGGAGTGCGACAATGGCTTGATGGCATCGAACAGGTGAGCGGTTATGTGTTTGAACCCCAACGGAAGGCGGCGATCGGTTATTTTCAAATCCAATTGTGTCGAGATGGTGGCCAACCCCATCAAGCTGAATTAACCGTTCATCCTGCCTATACTTGGTTATACCCAGAACTTTTATGTCAAATGGCTCAATTAGTCCAAGATTTTCCGCCTCAGTCCCTGCGACTGGCTTCGGTGGATTATCAACCGGAACGCGAAGCCTATTTACAAAAAGTCGGAGCGGAGCCGGTGGAACACACTTTGCTAATGTCGCGATCGGTTTGGCACAAATTGCGTGAGTCAAAAACGATCGCCGAACCTCTCCAATGGTCGGAAGTTCTCCAAAGTTTGCAACCATCGAGAAAGCCAGTTCCTGGGGGAATGTCATGGCTGGGACCCATGGAGCATCATCAGACCCATGATGATCAAACCAGCACTGCTGATTCCTCCAAAATTCCACCCCAAACTATCGCCGAGAGTAGTGCGCCAGACCCCAATTAAACCTGCCGATGAATGACATCATCCCCAAAGGCTATATATCAGCCCTAGGCTTAGATATCGGTCGCCGTCGCATTGGAGTGGCTGGCTGTGATGGTACCGGATTAATCGCCACCGGGTTAACTACTATTGTCCGCACCCACTTTGAGGCGGATTTGGCCCAGTTTCAAGCCATCATCCAACAGCGCCAGGTGCAAATTTTGGTCGTCGGTTTACCCTATTTGAGCAATGGAGAGTTAGGAACCCAAGCCCGTCAGATCCAAAAATATACCCGACGACTGCAAAAATCCCTGGCTCTACCCGTGGAATATGTGGATGAGCGCTTAACATCTGTGGAGGCTGAACAGATGTTAAAAGGGCAAAAAATCCCCTTGTCTGAGAATAAGGCGCTAATCGATCGCAAAGCTGCCGCCTTGATTCTGCAACAGTGGCTCGATCAACGCCGAAACAAATCCTAGGGGTTAAGATATCACTGTTATGGTATTCTTTCTGGTGCAAGTGGATCTGTATCAATTGTACCCATCGGTACAATTAGCATTGCCTTATTCTTTTTGAGCAACCATACTACTTTCAAAAATCATGCCATCCCAATTTTCCGACGAGAATATCCCCGAACCAGAGGCCACTACCCTAACTGATGAACAAGGGCGATCGATTGAATGCACAATTGAGTCATCTTTTAGCCTAGACGGGGAAGAATATATTTTGCTGCTTCCCCTCGATACCCCGGTGGAAATCCTCACTTGGTCTGATGATGAGGATGAAGAGGTGGCGGTTCCGGTAGAGTCAGAAGCGGTCATAGATAGTATTTTTGATACGGCTAAAGTAGTTCTGGAAGAACAAAACCTTACCCTCAAACGTACAGCAGTCACCTTGACTGTGGCTGGGGAACTACCAGAGGACATTTTTGATAATGATGTGGAAGAGAATGGCTCTGTGGGCGGGGGGGAAGAAGATTATGAGGAACTGTTAATGCTCACCACTTTTTATCATGAAGAACAAGAATATGGCATTTATACTCCCCTCGATCCATTTTTTATTATGGCTCGTATGAATGAGAAAGGTGAACCCCAATTGCTATCTTCTGAAGAGTTAGATAAAATTGAACCACTACTACCGATGATTGAGGAAAAACTCTTTGGAGATTTTAGCTAAAAGCCGAACTGCTAATTGAGCAAAAGTAGTTATCAGGAATTGATAGAATAGGTTATGGGACGGATTTCTAAAGGTATTTTTTACACCGTTGTACCATTAGTTTGGGTGTTTTTTGGGTGGCAAGGATGGAGTTGGTGGAGTTGGGCTAGTTCCCCCCCTGTAGATGAAGATGCGATCGGAGAAAATGCTAAATCGGAAACTGCTATCCTGATTTCAATTCCCCCAGGAACATCTAGCCAACAAATTGGTCTCGATTTGGAAAGCGCTGGCTTGATTAGATCATCGACAGCTTGGCGGTTATGGTCTAGGTGGTTGGTTTTCCGAGACCCAGATGGAGAATTTAAAGCGGGAAATTACCAGCTATCTCCTACGGAGTCCCTCAGTGCAATTGCCGATCGCATTTGGACTGGGGAAGTGATGCAAACCAGCTTTACCATTCCAGAGGGGTGGTCGATTCAGGAAATGGCTGAATATTTCCAAGCCAAAGGATTCTTTTCGGCGGAAGAGTTTATCGCACAAGCTCAACAAATACCATTCGATCAATATCCATGGTTGCCGCAAGGATTACCTATACTGGAAGGATTTTTATATCCTGATACCTATGTTCTGGCTAGTGATTTGATTACCCCTAAAGCGGTGATTAACCAGATGCTAACTCAATTTGAAAGGGTGGCGCTACCAATTTATCAACAAAGCCGAGACAGACACAATCTCGATCTCAATGAATGGGTAGCACTGGCTAGTATTGTGGAAAAAGAGGCGGTGGTGGCTGATGAACGGAATTTGATTTCTGGGGTGTTTCATAATCGCCTCAGAATGGGAATGCCATTGGCTGCAGATCCTACAGTAGAATATGGTCTGGGGATTCGCCAAACTGTTGACCAACCTCTAACTTTTAGACAGGTGGAAACTCCGGGACCTTACAATACTTATCTGAATGTGGGACTCCCACCAACAGCGATCGCCTCCCCAGGTGTGGCTAGTTTAAAGGCTACCCTAAATCCAGCCGAAACAGATTACCTCTATTTTATGGCTCGGTATGATGGTACTCATATCTTTAGCCGCACCGGAGAGGAACATAAGGCGGCGATCGCAGAAGTTGAACGACAACTCGCTAATCAATAAAAATGTCATGAGTTACTCTGTTTTAATGTAGGATGGTAGAGTTCAACTCTACGATCAGCTATGTCCTGGGGAAAACTTTTAGAACCGGATCTGGTTCTGGGCGACTCGATTATGCAGCTTACACCTGATATCCTTCATCAGTATGATCTCAAAGGACTGGTGTTAGATGTCGATGAGACTTTAGTACCTATCACCACCCAGGAAGTCTCTGATGAGTTGCGAGAGTGGGTAGAAAATGTTAGACCCCTATTTTCCCTCTGGTTAGTTAGCAACAATATCAGCAATACTCGCATTAGTGGTATTGCTAACGCCCTGGGTTTACCATACATTAACGCCGCCGCTAAACCCTCCCGTCGGAAACTTCGTCAAGCGGTCGATGCTATGGATATCCCCACCGGTCAAATTGCAATGGTCGGCGATCGCCTATTTACCGATGTTCTGGCGGGAAACCGTTTGGGAATGTTTACAATTCTAGTGGAACCCATGGTGGACCCCATGCAAACTGGTATATCTTTCTCAACTAGATCTATCGAAGTTTGGATATCTAAACTCTTTGGCGCTGTTTTGAAAAGTTAACCACTCCCAAACCTCCCCCCCCTCTCCCCTCAACAATTATGACCTGTACTATTGTTGTCAAAATTGGTACTTCCAGTTTAACCCAGTCGGAAACTGGAAACTTGGCGCTGTCAACCTTGGCGACTCTGGTAGAGACTTTAACCGATCTACGCAGAAACGGAAATCGCGTGGTTTTGGTGTCCTCTGGTGCGATGGGAGTAGGACGCGATCGCCTAGGATTAACCGAAAGACCTAGGGCGATCGCCCTTAAACAAGCCGTCGCCGCCGTCGGACAGGGGCGCTTGATTAGGGTTTATGATGATTTATTTACTACCCTCAAACAACCCATCGCCCAAGTCTTGCTAACTCGCGGAGATTTAGTGCAACGCAGCGGCTATGTCAACGCTTATAATACCTTTCAACAACTGCTCAAATTAGGTGTCATTCCTATTGTCAATGAAAATGATACCGTCGCTGTCGATGAATTACGGTTTGGGGATAATGATACTTTATCGGCTTTAGTGGCTAGTTTAGTAGAAGCAGATTGGCTATTTATGTTAACTGATGTCGAAAGCCTTTATTCCGCCGACCCTCGCAGTAACCCTCATGCTAAACCCATTCATTTAGTTACTAATATTCAACAGTTACAAGAATTTCAAGTCGAGGTAGGTTCCTCCCGCAGCAGTTGGGGGACTGGGGGGATGATTACCAAAATTGAGGCGGCGCGTATTGCTACCAGTTCCGGGGTGCGTACTGTCATTACTGATGGTAAACATCCTACTAATCTTAAAAAAATTCTCAGCGGAGATGCGATCGGTACTCAATTTGAACCTCAATCTCGCCCCGTAAATTCCCGTCGCCACTGGATCGCTAATGTCTTGGTTCCTATGGGTAAACTTTACCTTGACCCCGGCGCAATTAAAGCTATTAAAGAGGGGGGAAAGTCTCTCCTAGCCGCAGGAATTATCAGGGTGGAGGGAGAATTTAACCCTAATGATTCTGTGCAATTATGTGATAATGAAAGCCAAGAATTTGCCAGGGGTTTAGTTAACTATAGTAGTTCCGAAATGCAGAAAATTAAAGGTTGTCACTCGGAACAAATCCCCGAAATTCTCGGTTATTATGGGGCGGAAACTGTCATACATCGAGATAATTTAGTCATCCTGTAGCCGGGTTTTTTAGCTGTCAATGCCACCATAGATGATGACGTTTATCTATGGTCATATAGGCTGGGTTTCACCGTCACCTAGGGACTGGGGGGATACATAGCGCCATCTGAGCAATCACTATTCATAACAAAAAATACCCAGGCTGATCTATTCCTATGATTGGACCATTTAACCACAGAACCCAAATCAGATGATTTATAATTACTGTGGGATTCGACCCATAAACAAGGAGGATAACTCATGGTGGGTAGTCGGATAGCAGCCGACTTGTGGCTTAGTGATTATATAACATCTTGGGATATTTATGCTCACGGTGTCATCAGGGTTCTACTTTCTCAGCAGACTGCCTATCAGAAAATGGAGATTTTAGAAACCGTATCTTATGGTCGGGTTTTGGTTTTAGACGGGAAACTGCAATCATGTATGGTTGATGAATTTTTATATCATGAACCCTTAGTGCAACCCGCCTTGATTTATCATGGGAAACCCCAAAAAGTTCTTATATTAGGAGGTGGAGAAGGTGCGACTGTGCGGGAAGTGTTGCGCTGGCATACCGTGAAAGAAGTAGTGATGGTAGACCTAGATCAAGAAGTGGTAGCAGCCTGTAAAAACTATTTACCCGAAATGAGCGATCGCGCCTTTGATGACCCCCGCACCACAGTTAATATTGACAACGCGATTAACTTCCTAGATAACAGTTCTCAACAGTGGGATGTGATTATCTCTGACCTGTCCGACCCGGTAGAGTCAGGACCATCTTTTCAACTGTTTACCCAAGAATATTTTAGCAAAATGGCGCGAGTCCTGAAACCCGATGGTTTCCTAGTAGTACAAGCTGGCTCAACCGCGTTAGCTGGATTGAGGTTTCATACAAAAGTCGCCCATACCATCAATCAAGTATTTCCCCATATCCAAAGCTATAGCAGTGATGTTCCCAGTTTTGGAGAACCTTGGGGGTTTGTGTTAGCATCTAAACAGCCGATTTCCTCCCGACCTGACCCGGAATCAGTTAATCAGTTATTAGCTACCCAGACGAAGGGAGGGTTAAGGATGTTAGACGGAAACACTCTGTTAGGATTATTTCAGATCCCTACCTACCTAAGAAATGCGATCGCATCTGAAGCCGAAGTGTACACCCTAGCCAACCCCCCTCAAAATCACTCGATAAATAATTGGGGGTGAATCTGGGCGAAAACTGTGTAAAAATAGTGGATAGCTGCGATCGCATCTTAACCATAATATCCAATCGATCTAAAAGAAAATCTATCTTTAAATCCCCTATGGAAAGCCTATTTTTACAACGCCTTCACAGTCCCCAACGTCCAGTAATCATCTTTGATGGCGCAATGGGAACTAACCTACAAGTCCAAAACCTCACCGCCGAAGACTTTGGGGGGAAAGAATACGAAGGCTGTAACGAATACCTCGTCCATACCAAACCCGAAGCCGTCGCTACCGTCCACCGCCAATTTTTGCAAGCTGGCGCTGATGTTATTGAAACCGATACCTTTGGGGGGACTTCTATCGTCTTAGCAGAATATGACCTCGCCGACCAAGCCTATCAACTGAATAAAACCGCCGCCACACTTGCTAAAAGCGTCACTGCTGAATTTTCCAGCCCCGAAAAACCTCGCTTTGTGGCAGGTTCCATGGGACCGGGAACTAAACTCCCCACCCTCGGACATATTGATTTTGATACCCTAGAACGTGCTTTTTGTCAACAAGCAGAAGGCTTATTTGATGGTGGGGTAGACCTGTTTATTGTCGAAACCTGTCAGGATGTCCTGCAAATTAAAGCCGCCCTTAATGGTATCGAAGAAGTATTTAAAATGAAAGGGGAACGGCGACCAATTATGGTATCCGTAACTATGGAGGCTTTTGGAACTATGTTAGTCGGTTCCGAAATTAACGCCGCCCTAACTATTCTCGAACCCTATAAAATCGATATTTTGGGACTAAACTGCGCCACCGGTCCCGATTTAATGAAGGAACACATCGCCTATTTATCAGAACATTCCCCCTTTGTGGTCTCCTGTATTCCTAACGCTGGTTTACCGGAAAATGTCGGCGGTCAAGCTCATTATAAACTCACCCCCCTAGAGTTAAAAATGGCTTTAATGCACTTTATAGAAGATTTGGGAGTACAGGTGATTGGCGGCTGTTGTGGAACCCGTCCTGACCATATTAAAGCCTTGGCGGAAATTGCCCAAACCTTGACCCCAAAACCTCGCCATCCTCAGATTACACCCTCGGCGGCTTCTATCTACAGTACCGTGAGTTATGAACAGGAAAACTCGTTTTTAATTGTAGGTGAAAGACTCAACGCCAGCGGGTCTAAAAAATGCCGGGATTTACTCAATGCCGAGGACTGGGATGGTTTGGTCGCCCTCGCTAAAGCACAGGTGAAAGAAGGGGCGCAAATTCTTGATGTGAACGTGGATTATGTGGGTCGCAACGGAGTCCGAGATATGCACGAGTTGGTATCTCGACTGGTGACTAATGTTAATTTACCTCTGATGTTGGATTCTACGGAATGGGAAAAAATGGAGGCGGGCTTAAAGGTCGCTGGGGGGAAATGTTTACTTAATTCTACTAACTACGAAGACGGGGAACCTCGGTTTTATAAGGTGTTGGAATTGGCGAAAAAATACGGCGCTGGTGTGGTGGTGGGAACCATTGACGAGGAGGGAATGGCGCGGACAGCCGCCAAAAAGTTTGCGATCGCTAAAAGGGCTTATAATGATGCGATCGCCTTTGGTATCGCCGCCACCGAAATCTTTTTTGACCCCCTAGCTTTACCTATTTCTACCGGAATTGAAGAAGACCGCGAAAATGGGAAAGCCACTATTGAAGCCATTAACCAAATGCGCCAAGAACTCCCCGGCTGCCATATTTTATTAGGAATATCTAATATTTCCTTTGGTTTGAACCCGGCGGCGCGACAGGTGTTAAATTCAGTGTTTTTGCACGAAACCATGGCCGTAGGTTTAGATTCGGCTATTGTGACTGCTAATAAAATCCTACCTCTGGCTAAAATTGAACCCGAACATCAAGAAGTCTGTCGCCACTTGATTTATGACCAAAGACAGTTTGATGGGGATGTTTGTACCTACGACCCCTTAACTAAATTAACCACCCTATTTGAAGGTAAAACTACTAAACGCGATCGCAGTGGTGATGCTAATCTACCAATTGAGGAACGCCTCAAACAGCATATCATTGATGGGGAACGCATAGGCTTAGAAGATGCTCTCGCCGAAGCCCTCAAAAAGTATCCACCCCTAGATATTATTAACATTTTCCTATTAGACGGGATGAAAGTTGTCGGGGAACTATTTGGGTCTGGTCAAATGCAATTACCCTTTGTTCTCCAGTCCGCCCAAACCATGAAGGCGGCGGTTGCTTACCTAGAGCCGTTTATGGAAAAATCCGAATCTGGAAATAACGCCAAAGGAACCTTTGTAATTGCCACAGTTAAAGGAGATGTTCACGACATCGGCAAAAACCTAGTTGATATCATCCTTTCTAACAACGGTTATAAAGTCGTTAACTTAGGCATTAAACAACCCGTTGATAATATCATTGCCGCCTACCGAGAACATAACGCCGACTGCATCGCCATGAGTGGTTTACTGGTAAAATCCACCGCCTTTATGAAAGATAACTTAGAGGTATTCAACCAAGAAGGAATTACCGTTCCCGTGATTTTAGGCGGTGCGGCTTTAACCTCCAAATTTGTCTATGAAGACTGTCAAAACACCTATAAAGGGCGGGTCATTTATGGGAAAGATGCCTTTTCCGATCTCACCTTTATGGATAAATTGATGCCAGCCAAGAAATCCGGAAAATGGGAAGATTTCAAAGGCTTTTTAGATGAATTTGTCGAAGATGAAACCATCACGGCTAATGGTGATAATCAACAGTCAGCACAACCAGACCAGCCAGAACCTGACACCCCCAAAGTAGTAGATACCCGACGTTCCGAAGCCGTAGCCGTAGATATAGACCGTCCTACCCCGCCATTCTGGGGCGTAAAAGTTCTGGAACCTGCGGATATGCCCTTTGATGAATTATTCTGGTATTTGGATTTACAAGCCCTAACCGCCGGACAATGGCAGTTCCGTAAACCCCAAGGACAGCCCAGGTCAGAATATAACCAGTTTTTAGAAGCTAAAGTTTATCCAATTTTGGCAGAGTGGAAACAGCGAATTATTAGCGAAAACCTACTCCACCCCCGCGCCGTGTATGGTTATTTCCCCTGTCAGTCGGAAGGGAACACGCTGTTAATTTATGACCCCGAAAAAATTAAGGCAGGAGAAATTTCCGAACCAATTACCAGTTTTGAATTTCCCCGCCAGCGGTCTGGTCGTCGCCTCTGTATTGCTGACTTTTTCGCCCCTAAAGATAGCGGTCAAATGGACGTTTTTCCGATGCACGCGGTTACCGTCGGACAAATCGCGACAGATTACGCCCAGAAGCTATTTGCTGCTGATGATTATACCAATTATTTGTATTTTCATGGTATGGCAGTACAAACGGCTGAAGCTATGGCAGAATGGTTACACGCGCGCATTCGCCGCGAGTTAGGTTTTGGTGGGGAGGATGCTGATAATATTCGCGATATCCTCAAGCAGCGTTATCGAGGTTCCCGTTACAGTTTCGGCTATCCGGCTTGTCCGAATATGCAAGACCAATATAAACAGTTAGATCTGTTGAAAGCAGAGGTGATTGGTTTATATATGGATGAAAGTGAACAGCTTTACCCGGAACAGTCTACTACTGCGATTATCACTTACCACCCAGCGGCTAAGTATTTTAGCGCCTAACAATCTAAGTCGGGTGGGGAATTTCCCACCCAAGTATTTTTAAGAACCATGGCGCTTTAGTAAAGAAACTGTGCCGAGTACACCTAATCCTAGGAATCCTAAAATTGATGTGGGTTCGGGTACGGTAGCCCGACGAGTTGCGGTCCAAGTTCCCGAACCATTTGGAACCTGTGGAATGCTAGAACCACTGACACTCCACTCATTAGCAGTCATTCGTGAGTTAAACCCCATCCGGACATTGAAAACCCAGGAATTATAAGTAAATCCAATTCCTCCGGTGCTGGCAATACATCCGGCAGAGGTACAAGGAAGGAAACCAGCTAGTAACTGCTCATCAAAGGGTCGAAAAAAATGAGCCCCACCTAACCCGGGGATGGGCGAGGAAAAACTCTGTACTAGAAAAAAGTTATCTTCCTTCTTGATATCCAAAGGCGGAATCCTGCACCAAGGAGTCACACACATATCTATAATTCCCTCAAAGGGTTTTCCGGCGTGAATAAGTTCTCCTGTCCCCAGTAAGTTACCATTGTGATCAAAAAACTCTAGGTCATAGAAGACAGACCGATGATTGGGGGTTCCACGATTCGCCAAAACATCCCAGGCGTGGAAGGTAGCAGCATGACTAGGGGTGGCTAATGCGATCGCACTAACCATAGTCACACCAGCAGATAGAGCGATTTGATTACATAAATTTTTCATAGTCTTTTGGGTTAGGTTTGGATATATGCTCAAAATAATGGCAACAACATCCCCTCCCGACTCTGAATCTTCCCCCTAGAGTCGCTCCAACAATTATCACGTAAAACTCCTGGGAGGGTTGGAAGCTCCGTGATTTATCGCGGAGAGGAC
>NZ_JARPLU010000144.1:0-2803 GCF_032349615.1 Limnospira sp. PMC 1279.21
TTACACAATCCTAAATCAATATAGGCAGTACCCAACAGGATTAAGCGATCGCACTGGCCGGATTAACCATCCCAGAGGAAAAGCCAAGGAGTAATTAATCAGACTGGCCCAATTGGGGACAACCTACTGGGAAAATGGACAATATAAGTACAAATTCCCAGCTAGGACAAAAAAGCGATCGCATCAAGTCCCTGGATACCAATCTGAACTGCTACAATTCCAAGGCTAAAGTAAACGCTTCGCCTCTATTCCTAATCTGACTCTGGGGCTAATGGTAAAACCCAAGTCTCCACTAGCCATCTCTGGGAAGAGGACAATATCAATATTTTTTGATTTTTATAGATTACCATAATCGCAATTAAACCGCTTATTGCTCAAAATTGCTATACCACAATTGTCTGTATTGACTTGCCATAGATGGTTTTAGCCAATATGCTCTCAGTCAATTCTGCCAGATTATATATATTCTGCCTACTTGACATATCAATTTTTTTTGAAATAATAGATACTATACCCAACTTGACCGGGACTAGGGGCCTGATTAATTAGGTTTCCGGGTCCCCGTGGGGTATGTATTTAGTCCCTCAACTTAGATATGGGGATTAAAGCAAGTCCTAATAGTCAGGATTTAACATGAGTAATGATTCGCCAAAAGTCAATAAATCAGCCGTACAAGCAGGGGGTAAATTAAACGTTTTTGAAAAGTACCTCACTGTATGGGTGATTCTCTGTATTATAGCAGGTATTGTCCTGGGTCGATTGTTTCCAGATGTGGCAGTAACCCTGGATTCAATGAGTATCTATCAGGTGTCAATTCCTATCGCCATTTGTCTGTTTTTCATGATGTATCCCATCATGGTAAAAATTGACTTTACCCAGGCGGTGAATGCGGCTAAAGCACCTAAGCCAGTGCTATTAACTCTGGTGATAAATTGGCTAATTAAACCGTTTACCATGGTGGCTTTTTCTCTATTTTTTCTGGGGTGGTTATTTCGACCAATTATCGCCGGAACTGAGATATTAAGAGGGGCAGAAATTCCCATAGCTGATTCCTATATTGCCGGGACTATTTTATTGGGAATTGCCCCCTGTACAGCCATGGTTTTAATGTGGGGTTATCTCTCCTACAGCAACCAAGGACTTACCCTGGTTATGGTGGCGGTTAATTCGCTGATGATGCTGTTTTTATACGCACCATTGGGACGGTGGTTGCTGTCGGCAAATAACTTAACTGTACCTTGGCAAACTATTTTATTATCAGTCCTGATTTATGTGGGTTTGCCACTGGCGGCGGGGATGTATACTCGCTATTTGATTTTTCAGTATAAAGGAAAGGAAAGGCTTGGTTTGAAAGAGAGTTCCTGAAATATTTAAGTCCTGTGGCTACGGCGGCTTTATTAATTACCCTGATTTTGCTGTTTGCTTTTAAGGGTGATTTAATTGTGGAAAATCCCCTGCATATTCTGTTAATTGCTGTGCCACTATTTCTGCAAACCAATTTTATCTTTTTGATTACCTATGTGGCGGCTTTGAAAATGAAGCTATCCTATGAGGATGCTGCGCCAGCTTCTTTAATTGGCGCGAGTAATCATTTTGAAGTAGCGATCGCTACGGCGGTGACACTGTTTGGTTTAAATTCTGGAGCGGCTTTAGCAACTGTGGTGGGGGTATTAATTGAGGTTCCGGTGATGTTAATGTTGGTGAAGTTTTGCCAAAAAACGGCTTTTTGGTTTCCGCGAGAACCGGAAAAAGCTACACTGCTAGACCCCCGTTGTTTAAACTGCTAATTCAATCATGACTAATTTTGACCATCCTCCCAGAATCCTGTTTTTGTATGGTTCATTAAGAAAGCGATCTTACAGTCGGTTACTAGCAGAAGAAGCCGCTAGAATTATTACTGATATGGGTGCGGAAGTGCGTTTTTTTCATCCCCATGATTTACCCTTGCGCGATCGCTTTGATGAGTCTCACCCAGAAGTTCAAAAATTGCGCGAACTTAGTCAATGGTCAGAAGGTCAAGTTTGGTCATCCCCAGAAATGCACGGTAATATTACTGGTATTCTGAAAAACCAAATTGACTGGATACCTTTGAGTATTGGTGCGGTTAGACCTACTCAGGGTAAAACTCTAGCGGTGATGCAAGTTAGCGGAGGTTCCCAGTCTTTTAATGCGGTGAATACCATGCGAATTTTGGGGCGTTGGATGCGAATGTTTACCATTCCCAATCAATCCTCAGTTGCTAAGGCTTATCAGGAGTTTAATGAGGATGGAACTATGAAAGATTCACCTTATCGCGATCGGGTTATTGATGTCATGGAGGAACTCTATAAATTTACCCTACTGTTGCGGGATCAGGTCGATTACTTGACTGACCGCCACAGTGAACGCCAGGAAATCGCCAAAAAAGCAGTTATTGAAACTGCACAAAAAGCACTTTAGTTATACCTTAAAAATCTGGAGAAACCATGAAAAAAGTCATGTTTGTTTGCAAAAAAAATTCCTCCCGTTCCCAAATGGCTGAGGGGTTTGCTAAGGTAATCGGAAAAGATAAAATAGCTGTGACCAGTTCGGGATTGGAAAGCAGCGAAGTTAACCCTTATGCTATCAAAGCAATGGACGATGTGGGTATTGATATTAGCAAGCAAACCTCTAATGCTTTAAGTGAATTTAAACCCGAAGATTATGACGCGGTAATTTCCCTCTGTGGTTGCGGTGTGAATTTGCCAGAAGAATGGCTAACACGAGAGATATTTGAGGATTGGCAATTAGACGACCCAGCGGAAAAGCCGGAGATTTTTCCCAG
>NZ_JARPLU010000144.1:2813-12259 GCF_032349615.1 Limnospira sp. PMC 1279.21
AGGCTTTGCAAGAGGCTACTTTGGCTAGAATAGAAGCTGAACAACGGGCGGAAGCGGAAAAACAACGGGCGGATGAATTGGCAGCATTATTAAATCAATATCGCGAGCAATTTGGGGATTTACGTTAATCAAGTAAATAACTGATCACAACCCTGATAAAATACATCAGGAATAATGGGGGGGTTTTCATTGACGGGGGGTACAGCCATCACCCCCAACTCCTCCCGGGGGAGGGGGCTTGAGAATGTGCTGGTCTAAGAAATCTGCTAGAGTAAAAGTTAGTAGTTAATTGAGATGATTTACTATTGACAAATCCCGGAACTTGACTTATGATGAAATCATGGGAAAATGTGGCGGCATATATAAGCCAAAATTAATAATCCTGTTATTGAGACTGCTAAAATATCTAAAGACTAATAACTGTTAAGATGCAACCCGTAGATTATACCACGCTGATAGGGTCTTGTTGTGAATTGCGGTCTAACTGGTTACCAGCAAGACTTGAACAGGTGTATCAGCGCGATCGCTTTACTATTTCTCTCGCCCTACGAACGCTGAAGGGTAGGGGCTGGTTAGACATTTCTTGGCATCCCCAAGCGGCACGAATTTGTATTTCTACGCCGCCGCCACGGGTTGCTGATACGTTCACATTTAGCGACCAATTGCGACACCAACTGAGTGGTTTGGCTTTAGTAGACATTGCGGAAGTTGCGCCCTGGGAAAGGGTTTTAGACCTGCAATTTGCGAAGCGTCCGGGAGAAGCGGCGCTCTGGCATTTGTATGTAGAAATAATGACGAAATATAGCAATGTTATTTTAACGGGAAAAGATAACTTAATTGTGACGGCGGCGCACCAAGTGAGTTCTCAACAGTCTAGTGTGCGTCCGATCCAAACAGGCGATCGCTATGAATTACCGCCCGGTCTGACTGACCCCATTCCTAAGCTAGAAGAACCCCTAGAAAAGTGGCAAGAAAGAGTTAGTTTAATTCCCGATTTGCTGAAACGACAATTAATGAAAAGCTATCGAGGTTTAAGTTCGACTTTAGCAGTGGGTTTAATGGCGGCGGCGAATTTGGAAAGCGATCGCACTACGGACAGTCTAAGCAATGAAGAATGGGAAAAACTATTCCAGCAGTGGCGACAGTGGTTAACAGCGTTAGAAACTGGTAAATTTGAACCGGTTTGGACAGCCACAGGTTACAGCGTCATGGGTTGGGGAAAGATAGGGGAAAGTCCGGCGAATGTGCAGGAACTTCTCAATGAGTATTACACCCAGGAATTAAACGGTCAGGAGTTCAGACAATTACAGCATCAAATCAGCCAAAAATTGCAGACACTCCTAAAGAAATTGGGGGTAAAGTTAGCGGAATTTAACCAGCGCCTACAACAGTCAGAAAAAGCGGATTTATATCGTAGTCAAGCGGACTTATTAATGGCTAGTTTACATGAGTGGCAGCCGGGAATGAAATCAATCACCCTCGCTGATTTTGAAACATCTGCACCTGTAAAAATTCCCCTAGAACCGGAAAAAAATGCGGTGCAAAATGCCCAAAGTCTCTATAAACGCCATCAGAAAATGAAACGCGCCCGCATGGCGATCGCTCCACTAATTGAAGCTGTCCGGGAAGAAATCAACTATCTGGAACAAGTAGAAGCAGCCCTATATCAAGTTGCTAATTATAGAAAACCGGGAGATTTGCAAACCCTGACAGAAATTCGAGGGGAATTAATCGAGGAAGGATATCTAACAATTCCCGACTATCGCCCCCAAAACTTAGGAACAGAAACGGAATTTTATCGGTATGTAACCCCTGGTGGTTTTGAGTTATTAGTAGGTCGGAATAATCAACAAAACGATCGCCTCACATTTCGGGTAGCCACGGACTATGATTTATGGTTTCATACCCAGGAAATTCCTGGAAGCCATGCTTTATTAAGGCTACCAGCGGGACAGGTTCCTGATGATAATGATTTGCAGTTTACGGCTAATATCACGGCCTATTATAGCCGCGCGCGTCAGAGTGAACAGGTCCCCGTCATTTACACCCAGCCGAAATATGTTTATAAACCCAAGGGGGCGAAACCGGGAATGGTTATCTATAAAAATGAACAGGTTTTATGGGGTGTACCTCAACAGGCGATCGCCCTTTTGGGGCTAGATGGCTAAAAAGTTAATTTTTTTAAAAAATGTTGTGCTTTTTGTTACAATGCAATGGAGAGGTTTGAGAATTTATACCCGCTACTGAAGGCGGAACGCCCAGCTCGGGTATCCTCAAATCACAACAACAACGGTATCCTTATTTAGCGTGACCAGTCCCCGTCAGGAGTCTGGTCATTTTCATTAAGCCTGACCGGGAAGGCGATCGCAACGGATCTCTATCATAAATCCATCGGGGTCATACAAGTAGATACCGCGACCTGTGGGGCGGCTGATAGGTCCTCTGGCGATCGCGACATTATGATTCTGTAAAGCCTCAACAGCCGTATCAAAGAGAGTCGGATCAATATCAAAAGCCAAATGATTGGCCCCAGTAAACTCATGGGTCGGGTCAGGGTGGGGAGGTTGTAGGTTAGGTTCCGAAAATAAATCAATCACTGTGCCATCTCCGGTGACAAAGTTGGCTACTTTTCCGGCTGCAACTAATGATTTGAGGGTGCTGGGAACCTCATCCCCGGTTAGTTCATGGAGTCCCAGGACTTTGCCATAAAATTGACGAGAAGCCCGGATATCAGCAACATTTAAGGCGATATGATGGACGCGACGTAGCATCCCAGCGGTTAAGCACTTTTGATTATGATTGGAGATAGTCTGCATGGCGAAAACTCCGCAAAATAGCTATTGATCCATTCTAGCTAAATTAGTAGATAACGGGGGTGATATCTGGGGAGATTTTCTCAATTTTTGATTGATTATTAATGGGATGTAATTATAGCATATTTATTCCCGAAACGCCAGCCCAAATCAGTGGCAAAAAACCAGCAGAAGACCAATAGTTAGAGGATTCCGGTTGACCACCCCACGATTATCCTCTGTCACTATGGGGAAAAATTGCTATAATTGCGGATCATATTCAACCCATCAACTGGACCCTTGACAAATATTCTATGGTAAGACCAATTTTTAATAGCATTAAAATTAGTGCGATCGCCTTAATGTTAATAGGGGTAGGATTCCATTTTCCCACCCTTTCCGCCGCCGCCCAAAATCAGTCCGAAGAAGTAGATCTAGGAGTTCTCGATCCCTTTGCGCCTAACCCCCTGCTGAGTCAAGAACCTGACCCTTTATTACCTAACCCCCCCAGAGACGGAAATATCCTCAGTGAAAGTGAACAAGAAACCCTCGCCCCTGAACTCGATCGCCTGAACGCCGAAGCCACGGCTCTCCTGGCGGCGGGAAATGCGATCGCTGCTTTTGAATTATGGACTAGGGAACTGCGTTTACGTCGCTATTTCGGACCTTTGGAAGAAATCGCCGCCCTAGAAAGAGTCGGGTTAATTTCCTGGGAAAATGGTCAGCGTCTCTACTTGGAATTTATTACGGATCGCCTCCATCAAATTCTCCTCAACAGCCCCGATCAGACTATTTTAGAAGCCCTAGGAAATGCCTTTCAAACAGTCCGCGCCAAAGATTATGGAATCCAAGCCTATCAGAGGCTGTTAGAAATTTATGCAGAAGATAATATCTGGCAAAAAGAAGGATGGTTAAATGCGATCGCTGTGATTTATCTTAACTGGTTAGACTATCCCCAAGCAGCGGCGGCTTACCGAGAATTACTGCGAACTCAACAACAGATCGAAAACCTGCGCCAACGGGGAGAACTACCGCCGCCGCCACCACCCATAGCCAACGGAAACCCCCCACCTTCGCGATTACAATCTCTCCGAAATTTAGCATTTATTTATGAACAAATGGGGGAATTTTTAGAAGCGATCGCCACTCGTGAGCAACTGGTTGAATATCATCTTGGACAGTCCAATTTAGGGCCGATTCCCGACCTCAAAATAGCGATCGCCACCAACCATGAACAACTCGGTCAATTCCAACAAGCTGGTCAAGCCTATCAACAAGCCTATCAGTTTGCCATAAATATCCAACAATTTGAGAATGCTAGTATCGCCCTCGCGCGATTAGCGCAACTTTATATGGAACAAAATCAAACTGAAACCGCCTTAGAATTATATCAAGCTAAACTACTGGTTAATCAACGTTCCTTCAATTTTTTTTCCATGATGAACACCTATGATAGTATAGGAGAAATCCATCGGCAAAAACAAGCATATCCCCAAGCATTACAAGCCTTTCAAAGAGCCTTACAACTCGCCCAACAACTCCAACACAAAGAGGATTATTTTCTCGCCAAAATTGATGAAATCAACCGCCAAATTAGATAAATAATTCCCCCTTAGCAGAGTATTTGATACCCTTTGAAAAAGTCATCAATTGTCCCGCTCAAAATCTAGTAGTTCTGGTTTTCAGTAAATTACAACCCACCAAAATTGAACTTATAGACAACAAAAATGTCAATAAACTGCCAGGACGCAGTATAATTCTGGCGTGTAGAAATACCAAGATAATTCCCAGCGATAGCAGTATCCAACCCAAATTTCCAGTTTCCCTAGGAAAAGAGATCAAAGCCACCAAACCAGAAACCATCAACAAAACACTCCCAGCGGTTGACATACTTCCGAACAAATTGAGTGACAACCTAGTAGCGACTATGATATTCTGACCGAGAAAATAAATCCCCAATAACACTAGCGCCAATCCTACCAATGGTGTTATAATTTTCATAACTCTCCATGACCTTGGTTAATTTGTGTTAATGCTAGTCTAGCATTTTCCTCATACCAATGGGGAAGAGTCTTTCACCCCGGAGAGTTGGTGAGAGTTGCTTTCCGTCCGGTCAACCCCTCACGTAAAACTCATGAAAATTCCCCACCAGTATCTCAACCTCCATTGTAGACTAAAATCATAGACTAAATAGATTGGTTTCTGGTGAGGAGTGTAACCTAGGGGGAATTGGCTGATATATTACTAAGCACCAACGGACTCTTTAGCCGCATACATGACTTCTAAGGTAATTTCTTGGAAACCGCGATCGCGGGCGAATTTCTCCGTGTTGCGCTTGACCTTACCCCGCACAAAACCGGGAACCTTATTTAATTCCGCCTGAGCATCTTTAGACCAACTCAAATCAGAATCAGCGGAAATTCCCTTAGTAATCACTTCCTTGGTATCATGACCACCGAAGATTTCCAACAGGTGATCTTCCATACCCAAGGTAAAGGAATTATACACCAAATCAGCAATCTGATTAGTTCCCTCATAGCCTAAAAATGGCTTATATCCAATGGGGAAATTTTGGATATGAATAGGCGCAGCAATGACACCACAAGGGATATTTAAACGCTTCCCAACGTGGCGTTCCATTTGAGTACCAAAAATAGCAGCAGGTTCAAGACGAGCGATCGCATCAGCGATCGCACCATGATCATCACTAATTAAAACCTGATCACAGTATTCGCTAACTTGCTGTTTAAACCAGTCCGCATCATACTTACAATAAGTTCCAGCCAAAACCACATGAATACCCATTTCCCGCGCCAGAATTTTAGTCATAGCCGCCGCGTGGGTATTATCCCCAAACACCACCGCTTTTTTACCAGTTAAATTCTGGCAATCAATCGAACGAGAGAACCAAGCCGCCTGGGAAACATACAGAGTTTGATTATTGATATATTCTTCATAATCCACACCAGCACCTTGAGCATTAATCAACTCTTGAATTTGGCGGATACACCGCGCAGTTTCTACCACCCCCATAGGAGTTATATCAACATAAGGCGTTCCAAATTCAGCCTGTAAATATTCAGCCGTCATCATTCCCAATTCCCGATAGGGAACTAAGTTAAACCAAGCGCGAGACAGATTTTTGAGGTTATGAACTGATGCGCCTTCCGGGATTACCTCATTTACCTGAATTCCCAAATCTGCCATTAACCGTTTTAATTCAGTACAATCATGTTGATTATGGAAACCTAGGGTAGACATTCCCAGAATATTAACCGAAGGTTGCGCCGTTTTTCCTTCCGGTAAATCCCCTTTTTTTCGGGCTTTTTCAGTATAGAATTGGACAATTTGTTGTAAGGTGCGATCGGCCGCCTGTAGTTCATTAACCCGATAGTGATTAACATCTGCTAACATCACATCCCCTTGAGCGTCCAACTGAGCGCGTTCTACAAAATTCGCCAAGTCTTCTTGCAGAATACTAGAGGTACAGGTAGGGGTCAAAACAATTAAATCTGGGTTTTCTTCCCGATCTTTACGAACAATATTATCAACGACTTTTTCCTGGGAACCGCGCGCCAAGACGTGGCGATCGACGATACTAGCTGTTACTGGGGTGTAGTCCCTTTCCCGTTCTAACATAGACCGCATTACATTAAAGTAATCATCCCCCAAAGGAGCGTGCATAATTGCGTGTACATTCTGAAAAGAACTAGCAATGCGGAGTGTCCCAATATGAGCAGGTCCTGCATACATCCAGTAGGCTAATTTCATACAATTTTCTCCCTTATTTATAATTACTGATCACGGGTTCTGGTGATAGTCTCAATCTGCCAATTTATCGACAGTACCGAGTAAAAACACCTATTTTCCTAGACGATACATTCAGGCTCTAGTGATTCAGTCTGCCACTTAAATAACCATTTGATGATGGGATGCAATGATTCTTATATTTATTGTTGAGATTTGTAAAGATTTCGGCAATTCCCTTGACAAAATTACCCAGATTATCCCACAAAAAATAATGGGTAAAATTTCTCATGCTCTATCACCTATATATCCCCCATCTGGCTCCCTAACGGTTGCTTTGTGATTAAACTAATTCGCTCGTGAAGCTAAAAACCCGATTTCTCCCTAGTTGTTTGGCTTGATAAAGAGCAGCATCAGCAGCAGCAATTAGAGTTTTAGTGGAGGTTAAATAAGTGGGGACTTGACTACTGACACCTAAACTTAGAGATACATAGGGAGAGACTTTTGACTGAATATGAGGGAGTTGTTTATCCTGGACTGCTAGACGGATTTTTTCAGCGATCGCCTCCGCTATTTCCAAATCAGTTTCAGGTAATACTACCGCGAACTCTTCCCCCCCATAACGAGCCACTAAAGCATTAGACTGCTCAACATTTTGATTGATAATTTGGGCGACATTTTTTAAGCAATCATCCCCGGTTTGATGTCCATAATAATCATTATAGTATTTAAAGTAATCGATATCCAACATAATTAAAGATATGGGAAGTCTGACTCGATAATGTCTCTCCCATTCTACCTGTAGAAAATCATCAAATCTCCGACGGTTAGAGATTTGGGTAAGCTGATCAAGATTTACCAACATTTGCAGTTCCAGGTTGGTTTCTTGTAGCTGTGCTTCTGTCTTTTTTAACAGTTCAATTGATACTTGGTGAACATATAATTGAGCCATCAGTAACTGTTGGGTATCTAACAATCTAAAATAGCCATGATTAATCTGTACCACTAACGGCTCATATAGTTCTTCTGTCGAACGATTTAAGGCTGCACCAGCGGCTTCAGCAATTAAAACATTAGCAGGTAAGATTAAAGGTTGAATCCTTAAAAAACGGTACATAGACCGCAGAGGACGGGTCAAAAATAGTTCTCTCCCATAGGGACGGCTGAGGGTACGCCAGAATTGTCGCTGAGAAATTATCCCCACGAACTCATCAAAATTATACAGTAGAACGCCGGGAAGACTGCCATCATTTTCAAAAATTTTAGCCAGCACATTTCCCGGCTGATTGATATCTGTTCGGATATCATAAAGCCTTAAATCCTGGAGAGTAGATTCTATATGAAGGTGGTCCATCATCACAAATTATAAAGGTTAACGATGATTCGCGACCTAATCCATTAAAAGCTGTGATTTCACCTCCATTAATTTAACGGATAACCCTGGGTAAAAACATTTGTAAACTCAAAGCCACAGTCAAGATGATAGCGATAATAGCTCCAGAAGGGATAGTAAACATACCGAACCAATGTAGCATTCCCATAGTGGTTAGTAACTGTCCTAACCCGGGGTTCCCTGGACATTGAAAATCCATACCAGTTGCGGAACACCCCAAGACATTAGCCAACCCGATCGCCAGAATAGCGATCGCCAAAGGAGTAATCATATAAATCAGGGAAACCCCGATCAGAATTACATTGATTTTGATCCACATTTTGCCTCGTCTGCTCTATAAAACTTAAACAAAACCGGACATAGCCGGATATTGATGTTTATTTCTTGCTTCGTCCGGGACTGTCGGCAGCACCCCGTCCACAAGTGTAATCGTCTGAACCAGGCGATTTTTCTAAATTTCTACTGGCGTTCAAATCTCTATCAATCTTCAAGTCACAGTTCTGACATTCAAAAGTCCGACGGACTAGGGGCATTTTTTGACGATAACCGCAATTAGAACAAAGTTGACTGGATGGATAAAATCTATCGGCAATAATCAACTTTGAACCATAACGTTCTGCCTTGTAACCGAGTTGACGACGGAACTCATAAAATGAAGCATCAGCGATAGAACCAGCCAAACCATGATTTTTCAGCATACCTGACACATTCAAATCTTCAATGACGACTTGGCTGTGGTTCTTAGCCAAGAAAGTAGTTATTTTATGAATCGTGTCCCGCCGAATGTTTGCTACTCTTTGATGTAGCTTTTGAACTTTTAAGAGACATTTGGCCCAATTTTTCGAGCCTTTGACTTTGCGACTTAAATGACGTTGTAATCGAGCTAGTTTTTTGGTCGTTGCTTTATAAGCCTTGGGATTAGAGAATTGGGTCCCATCGGAGCAAGTCGCCAAATTGTTAATTCCTAGGTCAACCCCGATTCTCTCTCGATATTTCGGTGTGATTTCTGGTGTGATTTCTACGAAAAAGCTCATATACCAGTCACCTGCTTGGCGCGTTATAGTGACTTTCTTAACCCAACTTTCGGGTAGAGCCTCAAATGTAGAAACCCAGCCCACAAAAGGCAGCTTATGGCGAGTTCCTGACAGATTGAATGGCTTTCCGGAATTGTCAAGGGTAAAGCTATCATGGTAGCCTTTCTTCTTAAATTTAGGATAACTGCTTATTCCCTTGAAGAAGCGCTTAAAGGCATCCCCTAGATTAATGAAGGCATATTGATAAACTTTAGAAGACAATTCGGACATCCAAGGATATTGAGGTTTCACATAATTAGTAAAAACCTTTTTAATGGAGTTTATATTAGGCTTGAGTCCCTCTTCATAAGCTGACCTCCATAAGTGTAATCCCCAATTAAACACGAACCGAGCATAACCCGCGTGTTTGGCCATCAAGGTGGCTTGACGGTCATTGAGTTTTAGTTTGGTTCGGAAAGCTTTGTAAGGTTATGGTCGAAC
>NZ_JARPLU010000145.1:0-12259 GCF_032349615.1 Limnospira sp. PMC 1279.21
CTTTAAGCGCTTCTTCAAGGGAATAAGCAGTTATCCTAAATTTAAGAAGAAAGGCTACCATGATAGCTTTACCCTTGACAATTCCGGAAAGCCATTCAATCTGTCAGGAACTCGCCATAAGCTGCCTTTTGTGGGCTGGGTTTCTACATTTGAGGCTCTACCACCCAGTCTAGTTAAGAAAGTCACTATAACGCGCCAAGCAGGTGACTGGTATATGAGCTTTTTTGTAGAAACCACACCAGAAATTACACCGAAATTCCGAGAGAGAATCGGGGTTGACCTAGGAATTAACAATTTGGCGACTTGCTCCGATGGGACCCAATTCTCTAATCCCAAGGCTTATAAAGCAGCGACCAAAAAACTAGCCAGATTACAACGTCATTTAAGTCGCAAAGTCAAAGGCTCAAAAAATTGGGCCAAATGTCTCTTAAAAGTTCAAAAGCTACATCAAAGAGTAGCTAATATTCGCCGTGACACGATTCATAAAATCACTACTTTTTTGGCTAAAAACCACAGCCAAGTAGTCATTGAAGATTTGAATGTGTCAGGTATGCTGAAAAATCATGGTTTGGCGGGTTCTATCGCTGATGCTTCATTTTATGAGTTCCGTCGGCAACTAGGTTACAAGGCAGAACGTTATGGTTCAAAGTTGATTATTGCCGATAGATTTTATCCATCCAGTCAACTTTGTTCTAATTGCGGTTATCGTCAAAAAATGCCCCTAGTCCGTCGGACTTTTGAATGTCCAAACTGTGGCCTGAAGATTGATAGAGATTTGAACGCCAGTATAAATTTAGAAAAATCGCCTGGTTCAGACGATTACACTTGTGGACGGGGTGCTGCCGACAGTCCCGGACGAAGCCAGAAATAAACGTCAATATCCGGCTATGTCCGGTTTTGTTTAAGTTTTATAGAGCAGAATTTAACTTATGGTACAGACAGCAAGCGGTCAAATCCAGCCAGATCCCCTAGGCTCAGATAGAGGATACTACTTAGATCGCGACTGTACAACCCTATCGCGGCACGTTTTACAGCAACTCGAAAGTTTCGGTCCTGATGCTCAAGATATTAGCGCCCTGATGAACCGCATTGGACTAGCGGGGAAACTGATCGCCCGTCGTCTGTCAAGGGCGGGGTTGGTAGAAGGAACCCTAGGATTTACGGGAGAAGTGAATATCCAGGGGGAAGAAGTCAAACAAATGGATTTTTTCTCCAATGCAGTTTTTATCTCGACCTTCAAACAAAGCGGCTTAGTGTGTCGCCTAGCTTCGGAAGAAATGGATAAACCGTACTACATCCCAGAAAACTGCCCCATCGGACGCTATACTCTGCTTTATGACCCCCTAGATGGTTCCTCAAACCTGGATGTTAATATGAATGTGGGTTCCATCTTCGCGATCCGTCAACAGGAAGGTTACGACGAAGAAGGAGAAGCCCTAGACTTATTGCAAGACGGTCATAAACAAATCGCTGCTGGATACATCCTATATGGTCCTAGCACACTCCTGGTTTATTCAATTGGTAGGGGGGTTCATTCCTTTACTTTAGACCCCAGTCTGGGGGAATTTATCCTGGCTCAGGAAAATATCCAAGTTCCCGAACATGGTCCGGTCTACAGTGTGAACGAAGGTAATTTTTGGCAGTGGGAGGAATGCTACCGAGACTATATCCGTTATGTTCACCGCCATGATGGCTACACAGCCCGCTATAGTGGGGCTTTGGTGGGAGATATTCACCGCATTCTCTGTCAGGGAGGAGTATTCCTATACCCGGGAACAGTGAAAAACCCTGATGGTAAATTGCGCCTATTATATGAGTCGGCACCAATGGCCTTTTTAATGGAACAGGCGGGGGGTCGCGCTAGTACGGGTAGTCAGGATATCTTAAATGTGGTTCCCGAAAAACTCCATCAACGCACACCTCTGATTATTGGTAGTAAAGAGGATGTAGCTTTAGTGGAGTCATTTATAAGCGATCGCAAACGTCGCGAAACGGAAACTTAGATCAATAATAAAATCCGGCAACCTCTGTTAACTTAATTATTCACGACAGCCTAGATGGTTACACTCTCAGAAAATCCCCTCCGCGTTGGTCTACAACAAGACCGCATTCCCGAACCCCAAATTTTAGTAATTTTCGGGGCTTCCGGCGATTTAACCCAGCGTAAGCTAGTTCCCGCCATTTATCAAATGCACCTCGAACGTAAGTTACCCCCAGAATTAACCATTGTTGGGGTAGCACGCCGAGACTGGACTGATGACTATTTTCGTGAGCATCTTCGACAGGGTATTGAAGAATTTGGCGGCGGGCTACAATCGGAAAAAATATGGCATAACTTCGCCCAAGGCTTATACTACTGTTCCGGTAATATGGACGAACCGGAAAGCTACCAAAAGCTAAAATCCCTTTTGGCTGAATTAGACTCGAAACGCCTAACCCGTGGAAATCGGGTATTTTATCTATCGGTGGCTCCTAGATTTTTTGGAGAAGCAGCCCAACAACTGGGACAAGCCGGAATGTTGGAAGACCCCAAAAAGCAACGCCTAGTTATTGAAAAGCCTTTTGGTCGTGACCTGGGTTCGGCGCAAGTCCTTAACCGGGTGGTGCGTAATGTCTGCACTGAGGAGCAAGTTTACCGTATTGACCACTACCTCGGTAAGGAAACAGTACAGAATTTGATGGTGTTTCGGTTCGCTAACGCTATTTTTGAACCGTTGTGGAATCGTCAGTTTGTTGATCATGTACAAATAACGGTGGCGGAAACTGTAGGCTTGGAAGGACGAGCGGGATATTATGAAACGGCTGGGGCGCTGCGGGATATGGTACAAAACCATTTGATGCAGTTATTCTCGCTCACGGCTATGGAACCCCCTAACTCTTTGGATGCTGATAGTATCCGCACGGAAAAGGTTAAGGTGGTACAAGCTACCCGTCTGGCAGATTTTAATAACCTAGAAACAGCAGCAGTCCGAGGACAATATATCAAGGGATGGATGAATGGTCAGCAGGTTCCGGGCTATCGTGACGAAGATGGCGCATCACCAGAGTCTACTACGCCTACCTATGCGGCTTTGAAACTTAGTGTTGATAATTGGCGCTGGAAGGGTGTACCTTTTTACCTGCGTACTGGTAAGCGAATGCCTAAGAAGGTTACGGAAATCGCTATTCAGTTTAAGGAAGTGCCTTTTTTAATGTTCCAATCTGCTGCTAAACAGGCTAATCCTAATGTGTTGGCGCTGCGAATTCAGCCGAATGAAGGGATTTCGATGCGGTTTGAGGTGAAAACTCCGGGAAATTCCCTCAGAACTCGCTCGGTGGATATGGATTTCCGCTATGATACGGCTTTTGGTAAGCCTAGCACTGATGCTTATGCTAGGTTATTGATTGACTGTATGCTGGGAGACCAAACTCTATTTACGCGAGGGGATGAGGTGGAAGCGTCCTGGCGGGTTCTAACTCCGGTATTGGAAGCCTGGGATGCTCCGGCGAAGCCAGATAGTATCCCTTTCTATGAGGCGGGAACCTGGGAACCTGTGGAGGCGGAACTATTGCTTAACCGGGATGGTCGCCGTTGGCGTAGGCTTTGATATTTGGGTCTATCTATAACTTTTGTTCGCGTTCAATCAATAAGCTACTGAGTTAAATATGAATACACCACTTGTTGCACTCCAGAAACCAAAGGATATTTCTCTGAGTGAAATTGAGGCAGAACTTAATAGCATCTGGCTTAGTCAAAGTTTCGGTCAGGGTAAAACGGCGGCGATCGCTACTAGGGCGGCTACTTTTAGCATGGTGATCTATGAACCGGAGGAGTTTCAGCAACTCCTGGGGGGTCTCGGCTTTTATAAAGGGGCGATCGATGGTATTCATGGTACGGAGACCCGTGATGCTGTTCGTGATGCTCAAAAGGCTTATCAATTGCCGATTACGGGTCGGGTAGATTCGGATACCCTGGAACACCTACGCACTGAGTTTGCTAAACTTTCCCCAGAACAGCGGGTGATTAGAAATATTGATGCTCGTGGATTTAGCATCAGCGAAACTATTGCTAACCAAAATCCCTGCCGCATTATCACTCTCTGTCCGACTTGGGGAGAAGATACGGGAGTTACGGCCCAGGTTTCTGCCTATTGTCCCCTACAAAACAACAAGGAAGAGGGTTTAATCTGTTGTGAATATGTCACCCTCCGAGGCACTAAGGCGGCTTTGGAAAGGGTTAGTAATGTGGTCACATCTTTATTAATTCCCGATTTGCCTAAGTTTGTCTGGTGGAAGGCTACCCCTAACCCGGAACAAGAATTGTTTAAGCATTTGTCCTGTTGCAGTAATTGTGTGATTGTCGATTCCTGTTATTTCAGCGACCCTGAATCGGAATTACTCAAAATGCAGGAACTGGTTGACCAAGAAACCTATATTGCTGATTTGAATTGGCATCGTCTCTCGCCTTGGCAGGAGTTGACAGCGGCTACTTTTGACCCCCCAGAACGTCGGATGTATCTTGGGGATATTGACCATATTACCCTCGACTATGAAAAGGGTAATGCGGCTCAGGCTTTGATGTTCCTCGGTTGGTTTGCTAGTCGTTTGCAGTGGGAACCTCTGGAGTTTACTGAGTCGGGGGGAGACTATGACCTGAAGCACGTTAAGTTCCGTGGTCCTGATAATCAGGAGATTATTGGGGAACTCGCTGCTATTCCTATGGCAGATACTGGGGAAATTCCGGGCGATTTGGTGGGTGTGCGCCTGACTTCTACTAATCCCAAGGCTAATTGCTGCACTATTCTATGTTCGGAAACTACTGGCTGTATGCGTATGGAGGCGGGGGGTAGCGCCCAGTCGTGTCAGACTGAACAAGTGACTTCGGTGACAGACCAAAAAGCAGAATATCTGATGGCGCAACAGCTACAACGCTGGGGCCGAGATGTTTTGTATGAGGAAAGCCTGGCGGCGGTATCTGCAATTCTCAATCTGCGCTAGGTTTTGGTATAATCGGTTACTTTAAGGATGACTGGGATACTATAGAATAAATTTGTGTTTTGGGGTTTGGTGTTGCTGGCGATCGCTTTTTTAATAAAATGGAGGCGATCGCCTCACACTTACTTTCAAAAATACCCATATTTTTAAGTATTAAAAATCCTGGTTTAATTGGAAGCCAGCCAGCCAGAGGTTGGCAAGACTACGGAAAGCATCTACAATATAGCGCGAATTTACATTGATATCATCAGAGGTGTCTGAATATGTATTCCCATAAAGATAATTCCCCGGAAACCCCGGAAAATGAACCACTTATCCCTCAGCAAAATGTCAATAACTCGACAACTACCTCGGAACTACCCCCGGTAGTGAAAACTGGGTCTATTGTAGCCCTAATTGCGGTGGTGATGATGGCGGTGGTGGGGTCGCTGATGGTTAGTCCTGACCCGGCTACGACAACGGGAAGTCAGTCAGAAGAAGAAACTGTGGCTACGGAAGAGGCGACTATGGAAGTGGTGACTGCTCCCGCCGCCTCTGTGGTGGAAGAAACAGCAGAAACTACGACTCCAGAGGAAACAACAGCAGCGACAACTACTGAGGAACCAGAAACGGCGACGACTCCCACAACAGTAGAGGAGACAACGGCGACGGAGACAACAGAAACTCCTGATGCGATCGCTTCTGAACCCCAGACCCCAGAAACTACGGAGGACCTTACTACTGCGACTCCAGAAACTACACCGGAAACTACAGAAGTATCGGAGTCCCCAGAAACTGAAGCCGCTCTGACTCCTGACCCAACTCCGACGGCTGAGATGACGACAGGAAACGAGGTAGCGGCAGTTCCTGAGACGGTCAATATTGAAGAATTGAATAATATTATTTACGATAAAATTGACCGGGCTTGGACTGTGAAAGGAACCCCGGTTCCTACGTCGGTTAGTTACATGGTGACAGTGACTCCCACGGGGGCGATCGCGGAATTTGAACCTAAGTCTTCTGAGGCTTCCGAAAACGTTGATAATACTCCTCTACCTACTCTAGTGGAATCTGACGCTATGGCGGCGGAAACTGCGGGTAAAACAGTGGTATTTGAGGTGGTATTTACGGATAGGGGGGTTTTGGAGGTTAGACCTTCTCAGCAATAATCCCCTGGCTTTTGCGATCGCGTTTTGTACATAATGGGGGTATGGAAATTTTTAGCAAAACCTCCCAAATGCCAGAAACCCAGCCACCCCAACCACAAACCACCTCGGATCAATCTCGGTGTGTCCTGGTTTGTCAGCATCAGTCCTGCTTGCGGAATGGTTCCGAGGGTACTCTGAAAGCCTTTGAGGATGCAGATGTCCCTAATGTGAAGGTGGAGGCTAGTGGCTGTCTAGGACAGTGTAATGTAGGTCCGACGGTGCGGGTAATTCCCGATGAGACTTGGTACTATCGAGTTCAACCGGAAGATGCAAAGGCGATCGCCACCCAACATTTACAAGGGGGAAAACCTGTCCAGGAAAAACTGAATCCTAGGATACATCCTCAGTTCAATTTTTAAGCGCGATCACATCGGATAACCATTTTTCTAAGCGATCGCCTAAAGCTGCTAAGGAATATTCCTTTTCGGCTAAAGCGCGACATTGGCGGCGGTCAATTTGCTCTAATTTGGCGATCGCATCGACCAAACCCGTTACGCTGTCGGGTTCGACTAGCCAACCCGTTTCACCATCTCGGACAATTTCGGCGGGTCCACCCCGTCGATAACTAATCACCGGAACCCCACAGGCTAAGGCTTCAATAGCGACATTTCCAAAGGCTTCTACCCAGCGATGAGTCATTAATAAACCTCGACATTCACGCAGACCCTGTTGTAGTTCATCTGTATTCAAAAATCCCCGATAATTTAGGGGCGCATTCGGATAAGTATTCAGGATATTTTGCCAATATTGCTCATCCTGAATTTTGCCAAAAATTGCCAGTGGGATACCTGTTTGATCCGCCGCCGCGATCGCATCCTCTAAGCCTTTTTCTGGGGAAATACGACCCATCCAAGCTAGTTGTTGATGGGGTTGATCACAAAACTGATAGCGATCCATTTCTAAGCCACTTCCTAAACAAGCATAGCCTAGGTCTGAACCAAAGGTGGCGGCTTGGGTATGGCTATAAAATCCGACAGTCCCCGGAAACTGTTTCATCACCTCAACAACTATCTGATCTAAGGCGGAAATTAGGGAACCCATACTCACCCAGTGAGCGATCGGAGTCGGGAAAAAAGGAGTCAGATAAAATGGTAGCCAATCAAAGGCAAAATTGACAATTGCATGATAGTTTGTCTGTACCTGTCGCCCATATTCCCACATATTTCCTAACACAGAATTTTCCGGTATGGTAATCAGAGAATCTCGGTCTTGATTTTGGGCGATCGGTTGTAGTTTCCCCGAAATTTCTATAACTGATAGGGACTCTAACACTGACCCAGAAGGCGCAACAACGGTTATATCATGACCTCGGCTGTGTAAGGCTTTTGCCATATTCAACAATGTTAATTCGACTCCCCCCCCTAATCCTGAACCCAGGGGACCGACCGGGGTGGATATAAATAGTAATTTCCAGCTTTTTTGAGGCATACTTATGAGTTAATTAACTAGAGTAATTTGATGCTATAATTAGTCCGCACGCTTGACGGCAGAGGCGATCGCTTCTTGTAGCCCTTTAGGTATCTGTAAACAGACCAAAACCCACCGCCCAGGGGATAGGTTTCTGGGCGTATGGTCTGGGACTACCAACACCGAACATAGGGATTAATTTACTTTATTTCCTTGTATCTTAATCGTTTTCCCTTGCGACGTAGATAACGTTTTATTTCGATATCTGATGTTACCCAAGTATTCATTTCTTCATCCCAATAAAATTTTAAGGTCTGGCGAATACGCAAAGTTCTAACCCGTTGGTGAGATACTCCTAAAATCCGCATCACATCAGACTGTCGGAATTTGGGGACACTATTGAGGTAAGAGGTTCTGGCTTTGGGTTCTTCCTCATCAAATACCGATTCCCATAGATGCTGAATACTATTAAGAATAGCTTGAGAAGGTTCACCCCGACCATTTTCCCAACGATTGACACTACCACGAGACACGCCCAGCTTTTGGGCTAACCCTTCTTGGGATAAATGCAGTCTCCGTCTCAAAGTTCGCATCAAGATCTGGAGATTCGATTCAATCTCTGACATTAGCTTTCAACTGTGGTTTGCTTCAGTGTACAGTTTAACAACTTAATAGAGTATCAAATATCTGATACCTTGGCGTTAAACGTTAATTTTGTTTAAGAATCTAGTCCATTCACCTGGTGGACTAAATCCGCTGGCTGGAGTTGTTCGTAATATTCAAAGGGTTGATGAATCCAGGGATTATTACTCAGAAAATCCACATAATAATCAGGGACAAAGGTAGAACAACTTTTATACCAGATTACTCCTGTACGAACTTGGGTAATCTCATCAGGGTAGTGTTCTGTTAACCAAACAATTGAACGTTCAAGACTAATCCCAGAATCAGCTAAATCATCTACTAACAAAATGCGATCGCCCAAATTTTCTGTAGTCATGCTAAGATGATGGGCGATCTGAATTTCTCCTCGAATTTTTCCACCGGGTCCCCCATAGGAAGAAGCCGCCAAAATCCCTAGGGGGACATCATAAATACGCGAGAGTATATCCCCAATTCGTAGCCCTCCCCTAGCCAGACAAATAATCTGATTAAACTCCCACTGAGATTGATATATTTTAGCTGCTAAAACTTCGATTTTTTGGTAATATTCCGACCAAGAAATATATAAGTCATTCATAGACACAAATTGACTATTAATATATTGATAATTATCTGATTAATTGGAAAGCAGCAGCCAGAAGTTAGCTATCAGGATTCCGGCTAGGGGAGAGTTAATCAATTCCCCTCAGCGCCGGATTAGTCTCTGTTACCTACCTGATAATCGTGATTTATTCAAGCTCCTAAATAACCCAATTTTTGTAAACTTTGAATCACCTTATCAACACTTTCCGAAAGTTCTTCGAGGTCGGTGCGACATTCAATCTCAGGATTTAGGGGAGGTTCGTAGGGGTCATCAATACCAGTAAAGCCTTTAATTTCGCCAGCCCTAGCCCGTTGATACAGTCCTTTCACATCCCTTTCTTCACAAACATTTAAGGGTGCATTAACAAAGACTTCGACAAAATCACCAATCCGTTGACGGACTTCCTCACGAATTTCTCGATAGGGAGAAATTGCGGAAACAAATACAATCACACCGTTGCGAGTTAATAAATGAGAAACAAAGCCAATGCGGCGAATATTCTCATCGCGGTCTTCTTTGCTAAACCCTAAGCCTTTAGTTAAGTTAGTGCGGACTATATCCCCATCTAAAATTTCTAATCTGTATCCCTGAGATTTCAGCTTTTCGGCTACAGCTTGGCTAATGGTGGTTTTCCCCGCGCCACTCAAGCCGGTAAACCAGACTGTTACACCTCTTTGCTCCATTGATTGAGTTTCTCCTGTCAACATTATAATTGAGCTAAAATCTGCGCCCCTTCTCATAGAGGTGGAGCCTCTAAAAAACTCCCCGCCCAATATAATAGAGTAGTTGTTGACATTTTGATCATGAAATTAAACAGGTTGGCCAGCCTGTGAGCGGTTGTTTATGGCAATTTTGGGAATGGTGAGTAGGGGTGGGGGAAAATTCCCCCAATAGTTAAACCCTAACGGCGAGCAATTCCTTCTTGGCGCGCAGTATGGGAGACGGCTGCAGCTACAGCGATCGCCACACGCTTATCAAAAACGGACGGCACAATATTTTCAGGGCTCAACTCATTAGCTGTCACCAAAGCAGCGATCGCCGCCGCCGCTTCCAAATACATACTCATAGTGAGGCTGGAAGCCCGACAGTCCAAAGCGCCCCGGAAAATGCCAGGAAATGCCAAAACATTATTAATTTGATTAGCATAATCACTGCGTCCGGTAGCAATCACCGCCACATCATTAGTGATTAATTCTGGCTGAATTTCAGGAATGGGGTTAGCCATAGCAAATACAATGGGATCACTAGCCATAGATTTAACCATTTCCCTGGTGATCACACCGGGAACACTGATCCCCATAAACACATCAGCCCCTTTCATGGCATTAGCAATAGTTCCAGATAACTCGACAGCAAATTCTTGTTTTTGGGGGGTGAGGTCCGATCGCCCTTTGGAGATAATGCCGCGAGAATCACAGATAATAATTTGAGTAGCCCCGGCTTTTTTGAGAAGTCGAGCGATCGCAATTCCCGCAGCCCCGGCCCCATTTAAAACAATCTTGACCTCCTCTATGGGTTTGTTAACCAACTTCAGGGCATTGATTAAAGCAGCTAAACTGACAATAGCCGTACCATGCTGGTCATCGTGAAATATGGGAATCTCGAGAATTTCTCGGAGTCGCGCTTCAATCTCAAAACAGCGAGGGGCGGCGATATCCTCTAAATTGATGCCACCAAACACCGGGGCGATATTTTTGACTGTTTCCACAATGGCATCAGGGTCTTGAGTATCCAGACAGACGGGAAACGCATCAATATCGGCAAATTCCTTAAACAGCATAGCCTTACCTTCCATGACAGGTAAAGCACCTCCCGGTCCCAAATTACCCAGACCCAAAACGGCGCTACCATCAGTGACAATAGCCACGGTATTTTGTTTAATGGTGAGGTTGTAGACCTGTTCCGGGTCATCGGCGATCGCCCGACAAATGCGACCCACACCGGGAGTATAAGCCATGGCTAGGTCGCTTTGAGATTTGAGGGGAATTTTGCTATTAATGCTAATTTTGCCGCTGCGATGTAGGTTAAAAGTGCGATCGTAAACTTCCAGCAGCTTTGAATCTGGCAGATTTTTGACCGATTCGATAATTTCCTCGGCGTGTTCTGTACTCGAAGCATCAACGGTGAACTCCCTGACGGTGGTATGGAGAGTTTGTTCGATCAGATCAATCGGACCCATATTGCCCCCAGTATTGGCGATCGCCTGAACAACACTGGCCAGCTTACCCGCTTTATTGGGCAATTGTAAGCGCAGGGTGACACTAAAACTCGGATTTGGTGTGAGATTGACCATGCTGCAATAACCATAGAAGTTAAACCGTAGATTTTAGCTTGCTATGAGAAAATCTCGATATCTCGTTTGATACAAGTTCACTTAATCATCATTGAGTCAGGAAAGCCAGATAATGCCTGTGTAGTTCACCGATAGCATAAAATCAGATTAGCTTTTTGGCTTTTGTCTAATGTCCCATTCGCTGTCCTTCCACAAATGGGGAACCATGATCAAAATTAACTATTTTCCCAAGTTAGTCTGCGCGGTTGTCCTCAGTTTATCGGTGCTGGTTTCCGGCTGCTCTGATCTAACCACTAGCACACCTGATACTGGTACTACCGGGGCGGTTCAACAGGTCGCAGATGCTCAACCTCTCCCTGGGGGTCAGTTTAACCGATATTTCCCTAGGGGTGCCGATGGCTATAGTGTTACTTTCCGCCAAGAAAAAGAGGGATTTGCTCAAGCGCAACTTTCTCGCGGTGGTGATGCTCTGGCGCTGCTATCGATTAATGATTTGGCTAATAACCCTAGCGCCGCCCGCAAGTTTCAGGAGTCTACCCAGAGAATTGGTGGATATCCCGCAGTTACTCAGGGTAGAAACACTACGGCGCTACTGGTAGGCGATCGCTTTCAGGTTAAGGTTCAATCTAGTTCTGAGTCTTTTACTCCCAGCGATCGCGAAGTCTGGTTACAAAATTTTAATCTCTCTGGTCTAGCACAATTGCGTTAATCTATCAAGTTTTTGGGAGCATGATTTAATCACAAATTCGGTTAATATTTTAGGGCAATACGGTATAATAAGCGAGAAGGGTTGAGGATAAACCTATTGCCAGATATGTCAAACCCAAGGAAGCGGCCCAAATCCTTCGAGTCCATGAAAGAACACTCCGCAGATGGGACGACAATGGCTCAATCGAGACCATCAGAACCCCCGCTGGGCAACGACGATACAACGTTGAGTCATATACTGCCAAATCAGGCAGTGACAAACGCAAAGTCGTTATCTATGCCAGAGTTAGTAGCCGCGCCCAGCAGTCCGACCTCAACCGACAGGTGGCCGCACTGTCCAACCTCTACCCCGAAGCAGAAGTCGTCTCAGAAATCGGAGGCGGGCTCAACTTCAAGGGAAAGAAAATGCTGGCCTTACTGGGACAAGTCTTGTCAGGAGATGTG
>NZ_JARPLU010000146.1:0-12205 GCF_032349615.1 Limnospira sp. PMC 1279.21
GAGACGTTATTTGAGCTCCGAAGAGTTAGCACAGCAGGCTCAATTGGAAGCACAAAAAGAACGTCAGGCTCGTTTAGCGGCTATTGCTCAATTAGACAATATGGGATTAACAGTACAGCAAATTTCTGTAGCATTGGGGTTATCTGTAGAGGTGGTACGTCAGCGGCTAGAGGAATCATAGATTTGAGAAAGTTAGTTGATGTTAACTATCAATTAATGAGGGTGTGCCATTTTGCTCGGAACCACAATTTGGTCAAATTCTTCAGCCGAAATATAGCCTAATTCGACACAAATCTGCTTTAAGGTGGAATCCTTCTCCAAAGCCAAATGAGCGACTTCTGCGGCTCGGTCATAGCCGATTTTAGGACTTAAAGCAGTTACCAACATTAAAGATTGTTCTAAATAACTGTTAATTTTACTGCGATTTACCTGTAAACCAACCAATAGAAAATCAGTGAAGTTATGACAACTATCTGCCAAGATATTAACCGATTGTAGCAGGTTAAAAATCATCATTGGCTTAAACACATTTAACTCGAAATGACCCTGGGAACCCGCTATACTAATAGCAGTATCATACCCCATTACCTGAGCCGCCACCATAGTCATAGCCTCGCATTGGGTGGGGTTGACTTTTCCTGGCATAATTGAAGAACCCGGTTCATTTTCGGGTAAAATTAATTCGCCCAAACCACAGCGCGGACCACTCCCTAAAAATCTAATATCATTAGCAATTTTCATCAAAGAACAGGCTAAGGTTTTTAAGGCACCACTTGCCATAACTATGGCATCATGAGCCGCCATAGCGGCAAATTTATTGGGTGCTGAAACAAAGGGTAAATCTGTCATTTCGGCAATGTGTTCCGCCACCCTTTCCGCAAACCCAGGCGGCGCATTTAGGCCGGTTCCTACAGCGGTTCCACCAATAGCTAATTCATACAAATCAGGTAAAACCATCTCAATGCGTTTTAGGTCGGCATCTAGTTGCGCCACATAGCCGGAAAACTCCTGTCCTAAAGTCAGGGGAACAGCATCTTGTAAATGGGTGCGACCAATTTTGACAATATGGTTAAATTCTGCCGATTTCTGAGCCAGAGCATCTCGCATTTTTCGGACTTTAGGAATTAGGCGCTGATGAAACGCCAAAGCTGCTGCGATGTGCATAGCCGTCGGAAATGTATCGTTAGACGACTGAGACATATTCACATGGTCATTGGGATGAATAGGGTTTTTACTGCCCATTTTTCCGCCCACAGAAGCGATCGCCCAATTAGCAATCACCTCATTTACATTCATATTACATTGGGTACCGCTTCCAGTCATCCACACTCGCAGGGGGAAATGTTCCGATAACTTACCCTCAATTACCTGTTGCGCGGCCTGTCTAATCAATTCTGCCAGCTCTGGGGGCAGTTTTCCCAAGTCTTGATTAGTCAACGCCGCCGCCTTTTTGAGAATACCAAAAGCGGCGATCACCTCTGGGGGGATTAAATCAGTACCAATAGAAAAATAATGAAGCGATCGCTGAGTTTGCGCTCCCCAATAGCGATCGTCGGGGACCTGAATTTCCCCCATGCTATCGCGTTCAACTCGCATATTGGCATCCATGTCCTGATTCATCCCTAAGTTCCCCGTCCATTATCTATTAAAACTGCTTGAGTGCGCGTTGCATAGACCGCGCGTCATCCCGGCGCCGGATCGTCTCTCGCTTGTCGTGCAACTTCTTACCTCGCGCCAGTCCAATCATCACCTTAACCCGTCCCCGTTTCAGATACATTTTCAGAGGAACCAGAGTCAAGCCCTTTTGTTCTACCTGTCCAATCAGCTTATTAATTTCCTTGCGATGTAGCAACAACTTCCGGGTACGGCGCGGATCATGATTAAAGAAATTACCCGTATTCTCATAGGGGGAGATATGAACATTAATCAGCCACACCTCTCCATCCCGCAGCAAGGCATAACCATCCTGCAAATTAGAGCGACCCGCCCGGATCGACTTAACCTCCGTGCCTTTCAGTTCAATTCCGGCTTCGTAGGTATCTAGGATCTCGTACAGATAGCGAGCTTTACGGTTATCGGTGAGGATTTTGTATCCGTTAGTGTCTTTACTCATGACTTATCATTGTACCATGAACCAGGGTTAATTCAACAACCTTGTTGTTACCATCATTTTAATGGGACAATAAAAAATTGAGTTTAGTATACATAGCGAGTTTTTAGCATCCAATGAAGGGAACGATTTGGGAACTGGATTTTTATAGTCGTCCGCTGCGGGACGAAGACGGGAAAAAAGTGTGGGAGGTGATTATCTGTGAAACCCCCCTAGATGTGCGATCGCGCCCCGAGTCTCTATTCCGCTATACACAATTTTGTCCCAGTACCCAGGTTAACTCTATCTGGTTGCAGGGAGCTATTCAAGAGGCGATCGCCCAAGCACCATTACCACCATCAAAAATTCGTTTTTTCCGCCGTCCCATGGCGAATATGATCTCTAAAGCTGCTGAAGGATTAGATATCCCCGCATCAGCTAGTCGTCGCACCTATACCCTGTTTCAGTGGCTACAAGAACGCATCGACAAAGTTTATCCCACTTATCCTAATTATCAGGAAGGAACTAACCCATCAGTCCAGTTTGTCTCCGGCGAACCTCAACCGCTACCAGATGCACTTCAGGGGGAACAGTGGGCGATCGTTTCCTTAGAAGCCGCCGCCTTTGAAGATATGCCAGAATGGGATATCGGCTTTGGCGAAGCCTTCAGTTTACCCATGATGGGCTTATCCCCAGAAACACCAGTTCCGGGTCTGATTATTTTCACGACACGCGCCATACCCCTAGCCGCTTGGATGTCCGGGTTGGAGTTAGCCTTTCTGCGACTCGTGGAAACTCCCCGCCCTAACCTGATTTTGGAAACAGGGGAAAATGAGAGTTGGATTTTGGCTAACCTCACCGACCCCAAAACCCAGACCGAAGCCAAGAATTTTGAACAAGCCAAACTCTCGGCTAAGAATGTGCATTTTTTGGCTATTCAGTCTGACCCTAATTCCGAGTCCTTTGCTGGCTTCTGGATGCTTCAGCAGTTAGACTTCTAATCCCATTACACCGGAGGGGGGTCATACGATTATTGATTATCCCCTCTCCCACTCACCCGGAAAACATCCCACCTCTATACATACAATCTTATTTTTGTCAATATGCCCATTTTAGGCGATCGCATTTTCTCCGGGGGTCGGTGCGGCAGTCCTCTCGTTTTTCCCGTGGCTGACCTAGCACCCGACCCTACAGTTAGCCATAAAACCTTATTAATTCTTAACAATCTTTGGAAAATCAAAACTATTGGCAGCCATACATTAGCTACACTTAACTAATTTGCCGGGGCCAGACCTAGGTTGCTAACTAATTGAGAATCATTAGCGTGAAAAATCAACTTTCATGATATAAACATTTTAAAGAGAGTTATTTGCAATTGGTGTCCAGAGCCATACCCAGAGCCCTATCCTGGATTTAAAGGGTTCAAATGTTTACTGGAAAAGGTTTCTAAGTAATTAGACAACCCAAATCATGAGAAAAAACTCTCAATTAATGGTGGTTCCAGGAACTAGAGCCATTAACCGATTTTCAGATGTTTTAGCGTTGGTGTGAGATTAGAAATGACAAACAAAATTCTTTGGAAGACCCTCCACAGTCCCAGCTTGGTGGGTGCAGCCCTGCTGCTAAGTGCAGGTTCCGCCTTAGCCACAGAAAAAATAGCCACTAAATTTGACATGACATCTCAAGTAGACCCGGTAACTACTGAAGAGATAGAAGAGTCTATCAGCCCAGAGTCTAATGTGGCGATCGCCCTCATGTCCGAACCCCCAAGCCAACCTTTAGAATTAGCTCAAATACAGCCCGAAACCGAGCCAGAAATCAGCATCTTAGGTATCGAGCAAATCAACCAATACAGTGGCTTAGAAGACTCCATGGAACAGGTAACTTCTGTTTCCCAGTTGTCAGACGTGCAACCCACAGACTGGGCATTCCAAGCCCTACAGTCCCTAGTTGAGCGCTATGGCTGTATCGCAGGTTATCCCGACGGAACCTTTAGGGGAAACCGAGCCATGACTCGTTTTGAGTTTGCGGCTGGTTTAAATGCCTGTTTAGAGCGAGTTAACGAACTAATTGCCGCTTCTGTAGCTAATCTGGTCACTCGTGATGACCTAGCAGTTATCCAACGGCTTCAGGAAGAATTTGCAGCAGAACTAGCCACTTTAAGAGGTCGCGTATATGCCCTAGAAGCCAGAACCGCCGAATTAGAAGCTAACCAATTCTCCACTACTACCAAACTTAGTGGGGAAGTAGTATTTTGGGCAGGAGATAGCTTTGGCGATCGCTCTCGTCATAATGTAGCAGGGGGACCCTTTGGCCGAGCCAGTGATGACCCCACCGAAACCTATCTCGGCTACCGGGCCCGTCTCAACTTTGATAGCAGCTTTAGCGGTCGAGACAGGCTGAGAATTCGTTTAGAAGCCGTAGACATTCCCAACCTGAGAGCTTTTGGTCTCAATAATACATTAATGGCTCGCACTTCCATTGATGGCAGGAGTAATGGTTTCCGACTAGATGATCTAAACTACCGTTTCCCGGCTTTTGATGGTAAAGCTCGCTTCTGGGTAGGCGCTAATGCTCTGGGAATAGACAATATTCTTGATGTCCTTTCACCCCTTGAAAGTGCCTCCACCGGATCAATTTCTCGGTTTGGACGACGGAACCCCGCCGTATTTCGAGGACCCGGTGGTGCAGGTGCTGGCGCTAACTTTACCTTTGGTAGTCGATCTCCCTTGAAACTTAATCTAGCTTATTTAGCCGGTAATGCTTCTGATGCTACCGAAGGCAATGGCCTATTCAATGGCAGTAATAGCGCTGGCGCTCAATTAGTTTATCAACCCAATCGAAACCTCGCTTTTGCCGTCGAGTACGCCCGCAAGTATTTTAGCACTGAAGACGTGAATATTGCTGGCGGCACCGGAAGCTGGATTTCTGAGCGTCCCTTTGGAAACAATGCCACCACCAGCGATAACTTAGGTTTACAATTTAACTGGCGCGTCCTTGACAAATTCCAGTTAGGCGGTTGGTTTGGTGCTACCTGGGCTCATCAACAAAGAAATGGCAGTGATAGTGCTACAATTCTTAACTGGGCTGTCACTATGGGCTTCCCCGATGCCTTTAGCGAAGGGGATTTGGGTGGTATTATTATCGGAATGCCTCCGAAAGTTACCTCCCACGACCGGGGAGCTTTGGAAGATCGCGATACTTCCTTCCATATTGAAGCCTTCTATCGCTATGCCTTCAATGACTACATTTCCATCACTCCCGGCTTCTTTGTCGTCACTAACCCTGATCACAATAGCCGCAATGCTAATATTTTCGTAGGAACTCTGCGAACGACTTTCCGTTTCTAATAACAGTTTCCCGCTCATTTTCTCAGCCTGGGGGGACGGACTATTCTATTAATTCATTGCGCCGCCCCCCATCTCTTCTTGATTAATTTAGGGCGTTGACAAATCTACCCGATCGCCTATTATGGTTTTATCGGTTTACTGCGCCTATGAACTTGACTAATTATTCAATAATGCCCACCAACCACCATAGTAAATGGCTCTAACCATTGTCTAATAACGGATAGAGCCATTTAGGGGATATTTAGGGGTAAATCACCAAATGGGTCGGGGGTTAATCCTAAATTTTGGGGATAAAATCAAATTCACCTCCAGGGGAATGCCACCGACCACAATCATCATCTTATTTGGCGATCGCATTCATTGGAGAATCAGCCACCTCTGGCGAGTTAGAATTGGGTTCTAACGTAGGCATATCTGGTCTGAGTGCAGTCCACCATAAGGCGATCGCCGGAACCACACCAAATAATACACTTAATAGAGTCGGTAGTAGAAACTTAGGATCTAAAGCCACCACTGTAATTACCGCCCCAAAGCCAAAGTTAGTCAAATACACCAGTAAAGGTAGAGTCAACAGAGGTCGAGATAAAACAATCGGCTTACCTCTCCATAAAACCGCGGCCACCGTCATAAACACCAAACCTGTCCCCATCCATCCCGTAAGATTACGATAGGGCATTCCGAAAAATTCCCCTACCTCTTGGAATTGCCAAAACGGAAAAGGTGCTTGACTCATAGCCGGGTCTAGGACTAAATCCCAAGCCGTTAATAAAATCGCGGCCACCGCTAAAGCTGCTACATGACGCACCCAACTCGAAGCCAGCGTTACTTTTAAGCCACCCCTCGCTAGTAGGTAGCAGGTTAAACCCATATAAAACCAGGATAGGGGAATCGTAAACGGAACTAGATCCGCGATTTTATAGCCTAAACCGTTTAGATATTGGTAATGACCGAAAGGAAAACCTGTGCTAGTCCCCAGGAGTTCACTACTCAGCGATAGGACAATAGATGGCACCATAAATCCTAGGGTTGTAACCAGCCCTAGGGTGCGATAGGCGTATAAGCTAACTGCGATCGCTCCAAACACAATATAAGCTACTCCTCCCCCTGCCATACTCAGTTGAAAGAAACTTTGTCCTATGGGGGGTAGGTTAATAATTAGTTCTGGATTAGGTAGAACTATTAGCAGTCCCGCTAGACCAAACAGGGTGGACAGGATATGGATGGTCAAAAAAAATCGCTCTTGCATCAGAAGTTGCTTCATGGGACTCCTCAAACAGATATGAAACGCAGACCGCGTTTCCGAAAACTTTATAAATCTTTATACAACAATAGACTCATTTGCTGTTAAACGCGACCCCCCTGTTTAACTATATCCCTAGCCTCACCCTAAACCAAAATCCTATATCTGCCATATTGACAGACAGACCATTGACAACTATTCTTATTAAAGTCCAGACTAATCTATAATAATTTTGAATTAGCTGGTGGGACTAAAGCCAGAATGGTAGCCCATGTCTAGGAAAGTCCCAGGTTGTGTCCTGGTTATAACAGACTATCAACCAACCATTGCACCAATATCCATATCATACCCTGCCTGCGGTTGCAAAAATCGATTACTAGGGCTATTCATATCTCAGCAATTGAGAAATATTATGAATATCAGCTCACCTTGAAACTTGAGAAAATGACATGAAACGAAGAAAAGTTATCTCTTTAATTGGGTTAGCAATAGCCACCAGCGCCATCTCCATCGCTTGTGGTCAACAACAACCAACCACCGATACAACCGCCACCAATGGTACAACAGGTGCAACCTTAGTCGTTTATTCTGGTCGCGGAGAAGACCTAATTAGTCCAATGTTTGAGCGATTTCAAGCTGAAACTGGCATTCAAGTCAATGTCCGTTATGGGGATACAGCCGAATTAGCCGCCACCATCTTAGAAGAAGGTCAAAATTCCCCAGCCGATATTTATTTTGCTCAAGATGCAGGAGCTTTAGGCGCCCTGCAAAGAGAAGGGCGCACCCGTACTATTCCAGAAACCTTACTCAATCAAGTAGACCCTAGGTTCCGCTCTCGCGAAGGACAATGGATTGGTATTACCGGACGCGCGCGCGTATTTAACTACAATACAAATCTACTCAGCAGCGATCAAGTTCCTAACTCCATTTGGGAACTTACACAACCCGAATGGTCGGGACGCATTGGCTGGGCTCCAACTAACGGCTCCTTCCAATCCTTTGTGACCGCTCTGCGAAAGCATGAAGGCGAAGAACGCGCTAGAGAATGGGTAGAAGCTATGCAAGCCAATAACCCCCAGGTCTATCGCAATAATACAACCCTTGTCGAAGGCTTGGGGCGCGGTGAAGTAGCCCTGGGATTGACAAATAACTATTACTTGTTCCGCTTTATAGCCGAAGATCCCAATTTCCCCGTATCCTATCACTATGCCACCGGTGATGTAGGTTCCATGATCAATATAGCCGGAGTCGCTATTATCGATAGCACAGACCAACCCGAAGTAGCAGAAGTCTTTATCGAGTTTCTGCTTACTCCAGAAGCACAGCAACACTTCGCCCAAGGGAATAGTGAATATCCCTTAATTGATGGAATAGAACCACCAAATGGACAGATTCCTATTGATCAGATTAATCCCCCAGATATCGATCTCAGTAACTTAGAAGACTTGGAAGGAACACTAGAGTTGCTGCGAGCAGCGGGAGTTTTATAACCAGGGAACCCCATCCTATCAATCAGGAAGCACTAGACCTCTTCCTGATTTGTTCAGAAAACTTGCTCCTTAAACAGACGTTTATTACCATTTATGGTATAATTGCTTCTGATTTTTGCCTGACTTATTCAGGTACTTCCGTTTATAATATCCCCCTAATTTTTCCTATTATCCCTTCATTAAATGACTATTAACCTAAAGAAAACATTATCCTTAAATAGCTATTTCTCCACCAAGCGATCGCATCCTCCCATTTTTTTAGTCATCATGGCTGCCATAGTCGCTTTAGGCATGGCATTACCCCTGGTTTACCTAGTAATTAGGGCCATGGGCATTGGATTAGTCCCCTTCATCGCCCTTATATCCCGACCCCGCACCATTCAGGTATTTTTCAACAGTATAGGTATGGCCTTATCTGTCACACTCCTATCTGCTTTGATTGCCATTCCCCTAGCATTTCTAATAGTACGCACCAATTTACCCGGGCGGCGTTTTTGGTCAGTAGTCACCACCTTACCCCTAGCTATCCCCACCTATGTGGGCAGTTTTGCCCTATTAGCCTTCGTCGGACCCCGTGGCAGTATGCTCCAAATTCTCCTCGAGCCCTTGGGAGTCCAGCGGCTACCCTCTATTTATGGCTGGTCTGGAGTAATTATCGCCACCACACTATTTTCCTACCCTTACATATTGCTCACAGTGCGATCGAGTTTACAAGGTATGGACCCAGCCATGGAAGAAGTCTCACGGGTTCTCGGATATACTCCCTATCAAACCTTCTGGCGAGTCACCTTACCACAACTGCGGCCAGCGATCGCCGCCGGGTCTCTACTTGTCTCACTCTATGCGCTCCAAGACTTTGGCACTCCCGCACTCATGCGGTTTGAGTCCTTTACCTACGTCATTTTTTTGCAATATCGCACCAGTTTTGACCGTAGTATGGCCGCCGCCTTATCCCTAGTATTAATCGCCTTAGTCGGGTTGATTTTATTGCTAGAATATCGAGCGCGATCGCGAGCAGCCTATTATAGTAGAGGTTCAGCTAGTCAACATCAACAACCCTTGATTCCCCTAGGTCGCTGGACTTGGTTAGCCCTCGGTTTTTGTATCCTGATTACACTATTTTCCCTAGTAATGCCCCTCGGAGTTTTATTCTTCTGGTTAGGGCGTGGTCTGCGAGTAGGTCAAAACCCCATAGAATTGATCACAATGATGTTACCCGCCGCCTACAACTCCATCTATAGCTCAGGTCTAGCTGCCATCATTTCCACCCTGTTTGCACTCCCCATCGCCATTCTCGCCGTCCGCTTTCCTAGTCGCCTCACAGCCATCTTAGAGCGCACATCCTACATCGGTTTTGGAATGCCGGGAATTGTCGTATCACTCTCCCTCGTCTTCTTTGGAGCCAATTATGTACCCTGGCTTTATCAACAACTACCCATGTTGCTGTTTGCTTATCTAGTCTTATTCATTCCTCAAGCCGTCGGAACATTGCGCGGCTCACTACTTCAAGTATCCCCAAACCTAGAAGAATCTGCCCGTATTTTGGGACGCACACCCTGGGAAACTCTACGCCATGTCACCTTACCACTCGTTCGTCCTGGCGTGATTAGTGGCGCTATGTTAATCTTCCTCACCTCCATTAAGGAATTACCAGCCACTCTATTACTCTCTCCCATTGGCTTTCGTACTTTAGCCACCCAAATTTGGCAAGCCACAGCAGAAAGTGTCGCCTTTACCCAAGCCTCAGTTGCTGCTCTCATGATGTTGTTCGTGTCAACCTTAGCTACACTGATTATTCTCTCCCAAGAACGTCGCATCAAAAACGCCCAGCCTAGCCTTACCCAGTCAGAAGACTAGGACCATCTGATGATTATGTTAACTTTTGTAAAGAAAAGTTAAGAAATGTTAAAAAAAAATTCCTTCCGCTGGGGGGTTGATTTAGGAGGGTTACTTGTGTTATTATTTTAGATAATGGGAATATTGACAATTTTATTTTTTGCGTCAAGATTAAAATTATAAGTTAGTCTCTAACATAGCACCATCTGCCACCCCTTGTCAATCTTTTGAGAAATTAAGCCCAACCGGGAACAGGAAAATTAATAATTAATTATCCCGGCTCCCTTAACCAATTTCTGCTCAAAGTCTAACCCTGACCGGACTACGATTTTCTGTCAGGGATAACTCAGATTTAACAATCATGGAAGTTCCGGTCATTTCTGGAGGTTGTGGTAACTGGAGTATTTCCAAAATAGTCGGAGCTATATCCGCCAAACAGCCATCACTTCTCAAAGGTACATCAGTCCCATGACCAGGAATTTTACGGACTTCCCCTTCAACCAGAATAAAAGGAACTGGGTTAGTAGTGTGAGCAGTCCAGGGATTACCCTGTTCATCGGACATATATTCAGCATTACCATGATCAGCAATAATAATGGCTGTTCCCCCGGCTTTAGAGATACCTGCTAACAATTCTCCCAAACAGCGATCGACGGTTTCAATAGCCTTAACCGCAGCATCTATTATCCCGGTGTGACCGACCATATCGGGGTTAGCATAATTGATCACAATCAGAGAATAAATCCCTTTAGCGATACCCTCAAGAGCCACTTCTGTGACTTCCTCCGCAGACATTTCGGGTTTTTGGTCATAGGTAGCCACGGCGGGACTGGGAATGAGTTCTCGATCTTCCCCCTCAAAAGGATGTTCTAAACCACCATTAAAGAAATAAGTCACATGGGCATATTTTTCGGTTTCGGCGGTCCGCAGTTGTTTCAAGCCATGATCAGCAATTACTTGTCCTAAGATATTATCGAGTCCTTGGGGTTCAAAAGCGACATCGACGGGATAGTTGGGGTCATACTGGGTAAAAGTCGCAAAACTCAGGGGTTGGATCAGTTCCCGTTCAAACCCATCAAAATCCTCCATAACCAAGGCTTGCGTAAGCTGTCTAGCGCGATCGGGTCGGAAATTAAAGAAAATCACCCCATCTCCGGGTTCGATCGCCCCTGGCGCTACTCTCATGGGGTTAATGAACTCATCGGTGATACCCTCTCCGTAGGATTCCCTCATGATCTCAGCTATAGTGCGATCGCTCTGTGGTCCATCGGTAGTCAGAATCGAATAGGCTTTTTTTACCCTTTCCCATCGATTATCGCGATCCATAGCATAGTAACGGCCGCTAATAGTCGCAATATGGCCCACTCCGATTTTTTCAGTGTAGTCTTGGATTTGTTGAAGAACCTTAATTCCATCATTAGGGTTAGTATCGCGGCCATCAGTAATGCCATGAATACAGACATTAGACAACCCCTTAGCCTTAGCCATATCCAGCAATCCCAGGAGATGGTCAACATGGGAATGCACACCCCCATCAGAGCATAAACCTATCAAATGTAACTTAGCCTCTCGCTGACGAACTTCCTCACAAACTTTACTCAAAGCGGGATTATTCTGAATAGTGCCATCAGAAACCGCATCAGAAATCCTCACCAACTCTTGGGGAACCACTCGTCCCGCCCCTAAATTCAAGTGACCGACTTCTGAGTTGCCCATCTGACCATCGGGCAAACCGACAGCGCGACCAGAAGCCTGAATTAATGTTCGAGGATAAGCAGTCCAAAGGCTATCCATTACAGGGGTATTGCCAACAGCAATGGCATTTCCGTCCGTTTGTTCACGATAGCCCCAACCGTCTAATATGATGAGTACAACGGGAGATACAGACACTGATGCCATGCCAACTTACCTTTTAGCGACGAGTGAATTCCATCGACATGATATCACCCCTTGACGAAACTGTTAACTCTTTGCTAGGTGAAAAGGCAACAGCAAGCTAATCTAGGCTTGACACTCCCCGCCCTTTAAGTCCCAAAAACCCTCGTAAATTTGTTAACCTGGGGTTATTACCAACCAGCCGATAATTTTAAACAGATGGCAGCTAGAAATGATGATTGTGGTTCGTTTCAAGCTACCCTTGACATGAGAGCATGATTTAATCACAAATTCGGTTAATATTTTAGGGCAATACGGTATAATC
>NZ_JARPLU010000147.1:0-12104 GCF_032349615.1 Limnospira sp. PMC 1279.21
GAACCTTGTAGTCAAATCCCCTAACATTATATGCCCAAAACTAAAACCTACGCCCAACCCCCCCTAGAATTTCTCCCCCCCAAGTTTAACCCTCTGGTTTTGCGACTGTGCCAGATCTTGATGCCTCTCTGGATGGCCGGGAAAACACCGATCGCTGATATTCAGATAGAACAAGGCGATCGCATCATTGAATTATTCCAACAATTCCAAGCCTCAAAAATTCGCTTCCTCCTCGCTTTTCGTCATCCCAACCCCAATGACCCCATCGCCCTTTCCCAGGTATTTTGGCGACGTATTCCAGCCTTGGCAAAATCTCAGGGTGTCAACCTTCAGGACCCCGTGCATTTTCATTTTATTTATGATCGCGGTATTCCTCTGTGGGCGGGAAATTTCGTGACTTGGTTATTTCCTCAATTGGGCGGCAGTTCCATTTTACGCGGCACGATAGATCGCCCTGGCTTAAAATCTGCCCGCCATTTATTTGTTAACGGTCGTTTCCCCATAGCTGCGGCTCCAGAAGGTGCAACTAACGGCCATAATCAACTAATTAGCCCCCTAGAACCCGGTATCGCCCAAATGGCTTTTTGGTGTGTGGAAGACCTCCACAAACTCCAGCGCACAGAAACAGTTTTGATTGTTCCCCTGGGAGTTCAATACTCTTATGTTCAAGATAACTGGAAAGCCTTAGAGTCCCTGTTAACCGAGATGGAAACAGATTGTGGCTTATCGACATCTAACCATCAGCCTGTTTTTGAGCATTTATATCCCCGTTTAATTAACCTGGGTAACTATTTACTAAATTTGATGGAAAATCTCTATGGTAAATTCTATCATCAAAATATTCCCCAGTCAAGTGATAATCAAGATTTATCCCAGCGCCTCCATTCGCTGCTAGATATCGCGTTAAAGGTTTCTGAAAGCTATTTTGGGATTCAACCTATAGGGGATTTAACTAGCCGTTGTCGCCGTCTGGAACAGGCGGGTTGGGAGTATATATATCGGGAAAACCTCAAGTCTCCAGAAGATTTATCAGCGGTAGATTTAGGACTAGCTAATCGCCTGGCGGAAGAGGCAAGTTTGCGAATGTGGCACATGAGATTAGTGGAAAGTTTTGTAGCGGTGACTGGGGAATATATTAAACAAAATCCCTCGTTCGATCGCTTTGCGGATACGGTAATCATTATTTGGACGGCGATCGCTAGATTAAAAGGCGTTAACCCTAATAAAACCCCCAACTTAGGTAAACAGTTGGTTAAAACTAGAGTGGGTGAACCTATTGCTGTATCCCCACGTTGGGCTAGTTATCAAAGCAGCCGTCGTCAAGCGATCGCTGATTTAACCCAAGATTTACAAATCGCCCTAGAAGAGTTAATTGTTTAGGCAGATTTATTTTAATTTATACTCCCGAAAATTCTCCCTTTCATTACCATTAATCCGTAACACAGCCAAGGGTTGATTTTGTTGATCACGGATTAAATAATACCATTGAAAGCTACTTTTCCCATTCAAGGCTTGCAGAAGTTCCGGTTGTCCCCGAAAGGCGATTTGAATCGCCTGTTCATATTCCTTAGCCACAATTTGACGTTCAAATCCTTTTTTGGGATTATCAACCCACATAGAATTATAATTCCAGATAATAATATCATCCTGTTGGTCAGGTAAATACAGAGTAATATCATTGACAAAGGATAACTTTTTCACGCTCCTAATTAAATCATCCAAGGTGTCAGGAACATCAGTCCTCGGCGGTTCATTTAATAAAGATACCTGCTGCAAAAACTCATCCCTTAGTTGCTGCATTTGTTCTGTAGCAATGCGTTTAAATACCCGGTTACGATGATTAGTAATCATCAAATTAGCGACAGATAAAACACTAATTAACACAGCAAAAACCGCCACAACTCCCGACATATATAACATATAGGTAGTTTTGGGCGCTTCGCTAACGGTCTCCAACTCCTCTAAACCTCGACTTTTGTTGAGTAAGCCAATAGACTTAACAATTTCTTGAATACCCAACACAAAAGTAATGGCGACACCAAAAACACTCAAGACAATACACCCGGCCATAATTGCCCTTAAAACCTGTTCAACTTGAGGGCTAAAAATATCCCAGTTTAACATATCATCAAAAATGCCTAACACGGCTAATGTCGCGCCTATTACCAACAGACAAACTGTCATCGCTACAGTGAAAGACAGAAGTTTAACTCGTTTTTTCATGGTTTAATCCAGCGACTAGATGTGAGTGTGCTTTTTTTGTCCGAAAATGCTAGGCTATTCGTTAACGTTATGAGGTAATCGACTCAATGACTGAACACGAAATGTTGATGCTAGGTATTCTCCTATTACCAGGTTTGGCATTATCCATCATCATTTTAGGGACTTTTGCGGCTGGCGGTTAATTAGAGATACGCACCCAGGGGACTAAGTGGGGTGATCCCCACCCCTGCTAATTAATAAACAACAGGATTATGGCAAATTCCGCAAGTGTGATTGATCACTTATTGATTATTTGCTGGCTTGGTCTTCCCCAAAAATCTGAAGCTGGAAATAGACTAAGACTAGGGCGATCGCTAACAATAAAGTCGCCGCTGCTGCTGCGTAGCCAAAATCAAACTGGGAAAAAGCCTGTTCGTAAATATAGTAAACCAGTAAATTAGTAGAGTTGAGGGGACCGCCGCCAGTAATTACATAAACTGGTTCAAAACTTCTCAGGGTAAAAATAACTGTAGTGACTGTAGCAAATACTAAGGTAGGTTGGAGACCCGGTAAAGTCACATACCAAAATTTTTGCCAGGGTCCCGCGCCATCAAGTTCCGCCGCTTCATAACGGTTAATGGGAATGGTTTGCAGTCCGGCTAAAAATACCACTAAGTTAAAGCCTAATTGTTTCCAAATACTTAGTAAAATTAAAACTGGCATAGCCCAGACGGTACTACTTAACCAGGGAATTGGATCGAAGCCAATTTGTGATAAAAACCCGTTGACGGGACCATCAGTTTGAAATAGCCACCGCCAACCCAAACCTACGGCGACTAAGGAGGTAATAGAAGGGATAAAATAAGCCGTCCGTAAAAACCCCCTAAACATCAAGGTTTGGTCTAGCATTACAGCTAGGGCGAGGGGGATGACTAAACTCGGAATAACTGTAGCAATGGTAAAGTAAATTGTATTACCAATAACCTGCCAAAAATCAGGACTGACAATTAAGCGCAGATAGTTGGTGAATCCTACAAACTCGACCCCAGACCGGGTAAAACTTCCCTGAGTGAAACTGAGGTAAATTAAATAAATAATCGGCCAGACAATAAATATCGCCATCAGAAATAAGGCGGGAGTTAGGAACACCCAGGCGGCTACTGATTCTTGATCTAAGGTTAACTTGGGGGTTGATTTTTTAGGATTCATATAATAGGGTATGGGGAATATTCATTGATTAAGTAAGATTAGTTTTATCTGCTGGAGTTTCCATGACTGATAAAACATAATCAAACTCATTAACACTGTGGTTGGTGGCGATATCGAAGACTACACCATCAGCTTCGGCGTAGACGGGGATAATTGTGGATGTTTGTTTATCTTTGTGGAAGGATAGTATATCATAGATTTTACTGTCTTTGGTAATGGCATCGCCAATGTTAATACAATTTTTAAACATACCGCCCTGGGGCGCATAGTATTTTTTTATCTGAGTTTTGGGAATCAGTTTAATGGGATAATTAGCGGTTTGCGGCTGGGGGAAACCTTCAATCTTTAACATACCTTTAGCGGCGAGATAATTTTTAATACCGATTAATCCGCGATTGACTGACTCTGGGTTCATGGTCATACCTGACCCTAATTCGAGAGTCCAAGATTCAATGTCAAAAATTAGGGGTTTTCCTAAAAGTTTTAATTGCTGTTCTAGGGCTAACCAAGGTTTGAAAAAAGCCTCGTCAAAAGCATCTCCATCATATTCATTCATCCAAATACCATAATCTAACAAAAAGGCCCTGGCGCTTTCTTCTCGACTATGGAAACAATACAAATAATCGATCGCTTGATTAGTGGAACTGTGCAAATCCATGACATAATCGGCATCAAGGCACAGGGATTGTAGTTGATAGCGGTAATATTCGCCGTAGGTCAGGCGACTGTTACTCTGGATTTTATGATCATGTAAATCGTGGAATTTTGCCAGGATTGTTTGCCGATAGTTGGCGATAATTTCTGGGGGGGTTAAATGCTGGTTAGCCCGGGCAAAACTGGCGATATCATCCCCGGTTTTTTGATAATCCCAAAAAATCCGATTCCAATCTTTGCCATCATAAACATGATAGCGACCATCAGAAAAATGGTGCGATCGCTGATTAACTCCTAGGGGATTACAAACCGGGACTAACCAAATTTCCCCGACCAATTGGGATGGGTCTAAATGAGACAAAAACCCAATCAAATGGTGAATTACCTCATTGCCACTAATTTCCGCGCCGTGCAAATTAGACTGTATATAGGCTTTTTTGCCGGGGTCTGCACCCTGGAACCGATAAACCTGTAACCCCAGGCGATCGCCCGAAGCCAACTGCAATAACGGAATAGTCGAAATTGTCGGTATCATTATGACACACACCCGATAGTATAATCTCAAACCTGTATCAAGACCCAGGGAGCCTGGGCAACTCCTGATTTTCAGGGAAAGGTTACAATAGCCTGATAGGTTAGTGCCAGCATCTAGCTGGCTTGGTAAAAGCGTCCAGCTAGGTTGGTAACTCACCAGCTTGGTAACAAAATCATTTAACTTATTTGTTCATTTTCTGAAAACATTACCCTGTGTCAAATCCTATCCAAAACAGCCCCAAACTCGATTTAAGTGATCTATTCCCTTTTGAACTCGACGATTTTCAGAAGGAGGCGATCGCCGCTTTAGACGAGGGAAAATCCGTAGTAGTATGCGCCCCCACCGGTGCCGGAAAAACCCTAATTGGGGAATATTCCATCCATCGCGCCCTCGCCAACGGTCGCCGAGTCTTCTACACCACACCCCTAAAAGCCCTCTCCAATCAGAAATTAAGAGATTTTCGGGAACAATTCGGTGATGAGATGGTGGGACTACTCACCGGGGATATCTCCTTTCATAGGGATGCCCCCATTTTAGTAATGACCACAGAAATTTTCCGAAATATGCTCTATGGTACTCCCATAGGTCAAGTAGGCACTTCCCTAGAAGGAGTGGAAGCCGTAGTCCTTGACGAGTGCCACTACATGAATGATAGACAGCGCGGCACTGTTTGGGAAGAATCAATCATCTACTGTCCTCGAAATATACAACTGTTAGCCTTATCGGCTACTGTAGACAACCAACAGCAACTCACCGATTGGATCAGAAGAGTTCACGGTCCGACAGAATTAATATCTTCCGATTCTCGTCCAGTCCCAGTAGAGTTCTACTTTTGCAATAGCAAAGGGATGTTTCCCCTTCTCGATGGTAGCAAACGCCGCATCAGTCCATCATTAGCCAAAAGCAGTAGAGCGCGTCAGCGTGGCAGTTATAACCGCAAAAGCACTGTACCGGAACTAGCCGATATTGTATCGCGACTGCAACAACGGGATATGTTACCGGCCATTTATTTTATATTTAGCCGTCGTGGGTGCGATCGCGCTGTGGGTGATGTTAGCCATCTATCCCTAGTCAACCGAAAAGAGGCGGCTATTTTACGCGATCGCATTGACCGTTTCATCAAAGACACCCCCGGTGCGGCTCGTCCCAAACAACTCGAACCCCTCGCCAAAGGCATTGCATCCCACCACGCCGGACTACTTCCCGCCTGGAAAATGTTTGTAGAAGAACTATTTCAGGAAGGACTCATTAAAGTAGTTTTCGCCACCGAAACCCTAGCCGCTGGCATAAATATGCCCGCCCGCACCACAGTAATTTCTAGCCTATCCAAGCGCACAGACGACGGTCATCGCCTCCTGAGAGCCTCCGAATTTTTGCAAATGTCAGGACGTGCGGGACGGCGCGGCATGGACACCATCGGCCATGTAGTGACCGTAGAAACCCCTTTTGAGGGAGCCCAGGAAGCAGCCTATTTAGCCACATCCAAACCCAACCCCCTAGTGAGTCAATTTAGCCCCAGTTATGGCATGGTCCTGAACCTGTTGCAGACTCACAGCCTAGAAGAGGCAAAAAACCTAGTTGAATCCAGTTTTGGTCAGTATACGTCCACCATACATTTAGTTCCCGCAGAACAATATATTAAAAACCTAGAAGCAAAACTAGCGGAAGTTGAAGCCGAATTAGGGTTAGGAGAGGACTTAGACATCAATACCCTAGAAGAAACCCTAGCTGACTATGAAAAGCAGCAGCAACGCCTCAAGCAGGAAAAACGACTGTTAAAAACCCTGCAAAAACAAGCACGAGAAGCCCACACCCAAAAAATGGCGGAAGCCCTCGACTTGGCAGAAGTTGGTACTTTGGTCAGCCTCCGGGGTAAGCACGTCCCCACCGCCCGCAAGTCAGACTCAGAGCCAATTTCCGCCGTACTGGTTGCCCAAACTCCTAGCCCTGGACAAGCGCCCTATTTCATAGTTTTGGGGCGAGATAACCGTTGGTATATAGTGGGTGCTATGGATGTGGTTAGTTTACAGGCTGAACTTCCTAGGCTGACCTGGGCAGATCATTTGGAAATGCCAGAAATGCAGTTTAAATTAGGACAATCACGACGGGGAGATGAAATAACTGAAGCGCTGGCTGTACAAATTCCAGAACTGTTGGTGGAAGATACCGCCCCAGAGGTAGCTAATCAAATAACTCGCATTGAACAGGTGGAGGAAATTTTAGCTACACACCCCGCCGAAAAGTTCGGGAAACCTCAAAAAATCCTCAAACGCTTGCGCCGTCGGAAGGCTATTCAGAAGGAAATTGTTGATTATCAGGAGGAGTTGCGTCAATATTTAGAACGCAATTGGCGGGAATTTCTGAATCTGATTGACATTTTACAAGAGTTTGAGGCTTTGGATGATTTGCAGCCAACTAAGTTGGGACAGGCGACAGCAGCCCTGCGAGGGGATAATGAGTTGTGGTTGGGGTTGGTGCTAATGTCGGGAGAATTTGATAACCTAGAGCCTTATAATTTGGCTGGTGCTTGTTCTGCTTTGGTCACTGAGGTTTCTCGGTCTGATAGTTGGACTCATTATCAGCTTTCGGAGGTGGTACAGGAAACTTTGAACCGCCTCTGGTCTTTGCGTAGATCTCTGATTAAGGTTCAAGGTCGCCACCATGTAGAGTTTTTGGTGCTTCCTGAACGCCGAGAACATCAGCGCCTCAGTGCTATTCTTGAACAGTGGGCTGGTGGGGTAGAATGGGCGGAATTGGTGAAAAATACCACTCTTGATGAAGGGGATATTGTCAGGATTATCAGACGCACTCGAGATTTTCTCTCGCAAATTCCCCATGTTCCTCACCTCAGTAGCACGCTGAAAGATAATGCGATCGAGGCTAAAAATTTAATCGATCGCTTCCCGGTTAATGAGGGTGTGCAGTAAAGGGATCATGGATGATTTTGGCTTCCTCTCCCTTCTGGGGAGGGAGGCTAGATGATGGCTAGATGTCGCCCCTACAACCTACTTGATAATGGGTAATATTGGTTATTACGAAAATGTCTCCAATTTCCACCAAAACTGAAACTATTGCAGCGATCGCCACCGCCATTGTACCACAACAGGGCAGTATTGGCATTGTCAGAATGTCTGGCTCGGAAGCTGTCGCGATCGCTAAAACCCTATTTAAAGCCCCAGGAAATCAGCCCTGGTCAAGTCACCGCATTCTCTATGGTTATATCCATCATCCCCACACACAGCAACTGGTCGATGAGGCTTTATTGCTATTAATGCTCGCTCCCCGCTCCTACACCCGCGAAGATGTGGTAGAATTTCACTGTCACGGTGGTATTATCCCGGTTCAACAGGTCCTACAGCTTTGTTTACAAGCGGGAGCCAGACTAGCCACCCCTGGAGAGTTTACCCTGCGGGCGTTTCTCAATGGGCGACTAGACTTGACTCAAGCTGAGAGTGTCGCTGAACTGGTTGGGGCTAAGTCTCCCCAGGCTGCTAGTGCGGCTTTGGCTGGACTGCGGGGAAAATTGGCGGCTCCGATACATCATCTGCGATCGCTCTGTTTAGATATTTTAGCAGAAATTGAAGCTAGGGTCGATTTTGAAGAAGATTTACCCCCCTTAAATGAATCGGAAATTATCCACCAATTGGAAGAAGTCTTACAGCAATTAACGGATATATTAGACACAGCAGATAGGGGAGAACTCTTACGCACAGGTTTAAAAGTGGCAATTGTGGGTCGTCCTAATGTGGGGAAATCTAGCTTATTAAATGCTTGGAGTCGTAGCGATCGCGCCATTGTCACAGACCTACCGGGAACCACTAGGGATGTGGTAGAGTCTCAGCTAGTGGTCGGTGGTATTCCCATTCAAGTTCTCGATACGGCTGGGATTCGTAAATCTGATGATAAAGTGGAACAAATTGGGGTAGAAAGGTCACAGATAGCGGCTCAATCAGCGGATTTGGTATTATTTACCCTCGACTGTGAAAACGGCTGGACAGAAGCGGAAAAGGAGATTTATCAGCAGGTCAAAAATAGACCGATAATTATAGTGATGAATAAAAGCGATCGCCTATCCTCAGCACAGCTCGAAAATTTACGTCAATCTATTATTAACCAACTGGACATTAAACCCTCGTTAATTATTGCGACCGCCGCCACTCTTAATCAAGGGATTACCGATTTAGAAGAGAGTATCCTTAACGCTGTTCACACCGAAAACCTACAATCAGCTAATCTGGAATTTGCCATTAACCAGCGTCAAGCAGCAGCCCTTACCCGCGCGAAAATAGCCCTAGAACAAGTGGAAAACACCATAAGCGATCGTCTACCCTTTGACTTTTGGACTATCGACCTACGCGGCGCAATTCACGCCCTAGGAGAAGTCACCGGAGAGGAAGTTACCGAATCAGTATTAGACCGGATTTTCAGTCGATTTTGTATTGGGAAATAATCAACAATCATCCATCATTACTGACAGGAGGGAGAGTAATCATAGAATTAATGCGATCGGCAAGTCGAGAGAATGGTAAACTTTGAACAATCACAATACCCGGTCCCGTCATTTTCGCCAAAAATAAGCCTTCCCCACCAAATAACGCATTACGAAAGCCACCCACAAATTGAATATCATAGCGCACCGAGGGAGAAAAAGCCACCAAACACCCCGTATCAACTCGCAAAGTTTCCCCAGGTTGTAAATTTTTTTGAATCATCGCCCCTCCCGCTTGAATAAAAGCCAGACCATCCCCTTTTAGTCGTTGCAGAATAAATCCCTCTCCCCCAAAGAAACCAGCCCCTAATTTCTTAGTAAATGCCACATTAATTTCCGTACCATTAGCCGCACACAAAAACGCATCTTTTTGGCACAAAAATTCGCCACCAATTTGAGCTAAATCAACCGGAATAATTTGCCCTGGTGAAGTCGCAGCAAAACCGACCCTAGAACGTTGTTTCCCATTATTTAAAAACGTAGTAATAAAGAAACCTTCTCCAGTAAGCATCCTTTTAAAACCAGAGAATAAGCCCCCTTTTCCCATACCCGTTTGCATTTGAATACCATCTTCCATATAGGTCATGGTTCCCACTTCTGCTTGAACTCCCTCACCGGGGTCTAGTTCAATTTCCACCAATTGCAAATCATTACCATAGATTTTGTAATCAATTACATCAGCCATAAGTAAAAACACCGTAAAAAGCCACTATTGAGGGCAAGCCCGAAGACTTGCCCCTGTATGTCAAGGGAAATGAGATTAGCGGTCTACTGACCCCATAATAATATCTACACTTCCCAAAATCGCCACAATATCAGCCACTTTTTCACCTTTAACTAAATCGGGAAAAATTTGCAAATTATTAAAGTCTGCTGCCCGAATTTTAAACCGCCAGGGGAAAACATTATCATCACCGATAATATAAATGCCCAATTCTCCTTTACCGCTTTCCACCCGCACATAATGTTCTCCAGAAGGAATCTTAAAAGTCGGAGCAATTTTTTTCCCAATAAACTGGTAATCAAAATTATTCCACTCAGACTTAGGCCCTCCCATCATCCGTTGTGCCTCTAAATTCTCGTAGGGACCCCCAGGAAGACCATCTAAGGCCTGGCGAAGAATTTTAACAGATTCCCGCATTTCCCGAATTCGCACCACATAACGGGCGAGGCAGTCCCCGGCAGTTTCCCAGTGAACATCCCAATCAAAATCATCGTAACACTCATAATGATCCACCTTACGAAGATCCCAATCAACCCCAGAAGCGCGCAACATAGGGCCAGATAGTCCCCAGTTAATCGCTTGTTCACGGGTAATAACTCCCAAACCCTCAATACGGCGGCGGAAAATCGGGTTATTGGTGATTAGTTTTTCATACTCATCAACTTTGGGGAGAAAATAATCGCAGAAATCGTGGCATTTATCAACCCAACCATAGGGAAGGTCGGCGGCGACTCCACCAATGCGGAAGTAGTTGTTATTAACCATGCGATAGCCAGTAGCAGCTTCCCAAAGGTCATAAATCATTTCCCTTTCCCGGAAGATGTAGAAGAAGGGAGTTTGCGCCCCTAAATCTGCCAGAAATGGTCCTAACCAGAGTAAATGATTGGCGATCCGGTTTAACTCTAACATGATTACCCGGATGTACTGGGCACGTTTGGGAACCTCAATATTAGCCAGCATTTCCGGGGCGTTGACTGTTACCGCTTCATTGAACATCCCGGCGGCATAATCCCAACGGCTAACGTAGGGAACATACATGACATTAGTCCGGTTTTCGGCGATTTTTTCCATGCCCCGATGTAGGTAGCCGATGACTGGCTCACAGTCTACTACATCCTCGCCATCAAGGGTGACAATTAGCCTCAACACTCCGTGCATGGAGGGGTGATGAGGTCCCATGTTGATGACCATGGGTTCGGTGCGAGTTTCGATTCTGCTCATATCGTTTTTGATCGCGCTAGAGTTTATGATGGTCTTATAGTCTCGTCAAATCTGCGTAACTTGCCGATTAATTTGAGTTTCCTTTAACTGATTATAGGTATTTTGGGGTGTCTGAGAAAGGTAGAGATTTGGATAATGTGGAATTCGGTGGGAAATTTGTCCATATTCCGGTTCTGGGGCGGGAGTTAATTGAGGGGTTAGCAGTCCAGGAGGGTGGTCACTATCTCGATGCTACGGTTGGCGGCGGGGGACATACAAGGATGATTTTTCAAGCAGCCCCTAATGTGCGAGTGACAGCCATTGACCGTGATTTAGAAGCGATCGCCGCTGCCAAGTCCATGTTAATGGATACTATCGGTAATTGTGGCGCGCGCCTGAAATTTTGGCACGGAAACTTTAGCCAATATCCATCGAGTCCCTCACAATTTGACGGCATCATAGCCGATTTAGGGGTGAACTCCCATCAACTCGATACCCCAGGACGAGGATTTAGTTTCCGTCATTGTGGACCATTAGATATGCGAATGAACCCACAAGACCCCCTCAGCGCCGCCGAAATCATTAACACCTGGGACGAAAAACAACTGGCTGACATCTTTTATACCTACGGCGAAGAAAGGCTATCTCGGCGCATAGCAAGGCAGATTGTCGAAAAACGCCCCTTTCAGACCACCGAACACCTCGCTAATGCGATCGCCAATTGTGTACCCTCCAAGTACCGTTATGGGCGAATACACCCAGCTACCAGAGTTTTTCAAGCCCTACGCATAGCCGTTAACGGAGAACTAACCGCCCTAGAAACCTTCCTAGAAACCGCCCCCACCTGGCTCAAACCCCGAGGACGTATCGGCATCATCAGTTTCCACAGCCTAGAGGACAGACCAGTTAAACACGGATTTCGCCATAATCCCCTACTGAAAGTCTTAACCAAAAAACCCATAACTCCCCAGCCAGATGAAATTAACCAAAATCCTCGCGCCCGTTCCGCTAAACTTAGATTAGCCGAAAGAAGTGCAAGTCAGCACCCCCGGCTGAAGCACGGGGGCTTCGTGCCCCCCTTTCAGGTAGCC
>NZ_JARPLU010000148.1:0-5084 GCF_032349615.1 Limnospira sp. PMC 1279.21
TTCTTATACCATATTGCCCTAAAATATTAACCTAATTTGAGATTAAATCATGCTCTCTCTCTGGTTTAAGGAAGATCCAAAAATGAGTTCTTTAATCTAACTCCCATTGGCTTCCTTACAGAGGGCTACCTAATTACTGTTAAGAATTGTTACGATTTTATTGATAATTACTGCCAAAAGGTTGACGAAATTATAGGGGTTGTAGTACCATATAAGAAATAGCACCAAAGGGGCTACTGTGTCTAATGCCAAAAATAGAGGCTAAAACCACCATTGCGTCGCCCACTTGATAATTTGCTGACCAGATTTTAAAACTGGCGATGCACGAGTTTTCAGTAATTTAGGGTCTTTCCAAATTTACCCTCTTGACAAAAAACCAAATTTCTGCTACAGACTCAGACAGCGATAATCCCAAAAATTGACTTAGCACTCCCCCAAACCTATAATTTTTAACACTGATGAATATTAACTACCTTTTGCCATTTCTAAACATGGAGAAATCGGCAAAGTTTATCGGTCGGGAATAGATAAGGCTTCCCATGTTTGTGGTGCTTTAGAAGCAATTGTTAAGGAGTTAGAATCTGGTTATCTGCAATTAATGACCGATATGCAGGATATTGAGCAATCTATCATCCGTCAAAAAATCATTTTGGCGCTTAAATATGGGGATAAACCTAATCTAGTAGAAATCACTCAGTTAGCTAGTAAAATTATTTCAGAATATGTAGAAAAGTTGTTATCTCCGGTGGATAATTTCGTGTTTAATTATGGGGTTATGACGGGGATTCAGATTCACGGCCCGATGGATACTCATTGGATTTATCCCCATGATTTTTATCTAGTTAGTTCTCAGTTACCAGGAGGCAAGAAAAACCTATTTTTGTAGGTTGATAGCAGCTAACCCACGGGTGAACTGGAAAGAACTGATGCGATCGCTTTCAAAAACTCAGCACATCAGTTCTCAGGCGGCGGGAAAATTAGATATCCAAATCAGTGATATCCAAACGAGGAGCATGATCCTCGATAAACTGGCGACGAGGCGCAACCCGATCGCCCATTAACACGGTAAAGATGTGGTCAGCCTCCGCCGCATCCTCAATTTCCACCCGTTTAATGCTGCGAGTTTCCGGGTTCATCGTTGTGTCCCAGAGTTGATTCGGCATCATTTCCCCCAAACCTTTAAACCGTTGGATGGTATAATTAGCATTATCGGGGAACTCAGCCAATTGTTGCTGCAATTGTTGCTCATTATAGCAATAGTAGTGATTGCGTCCCCTTTCCACCTTATAAAGAGGCGGACAGGCGATATAAATAAAACCCTGATCAACCAACTCTCGCTGATAGCGATAGAAAAAGGTTAACAGCAAAGTCCGAATATGAGCGCCATCAACATCAGCATCAGTCATAATGATCACTTTGTGATAGCGCAACTGAGACGGGTCAAACTCCTCCCCCTTAATACCCAATCCCAAAGCGGTAATTAGTGATTGAATCTCATTATTTTTGTAGATTTTCGCATCATCGGTTTTCTCAATGTTCAGAATCTTACCACGCAGGGGTAAAATCGCCTGAGTACGGCGATCGCGTCCTTGTTTAGCGCTACCACCCGCACTATCTCCCTCAACCAAAAAGATTTCCGACTCTTCCGGGTCACGGCTGCTACAATCTGCCAACTTTCCTGGTAACGGAGAAGATTCTAACACAGATTTGCGGCGCACCAAATCCCGCGCGCGCCGTGCTGCTTCCGCCGCCTTAAAAGCCTGAATAGCCTTCTCTAAAATGGCATCAGCCACATTAGGGTTAAAATCCAGAAACTCAGTCAGAACCTCGCCGACCAGGGAATCGACAATTCCGCGAACTTCGGTATTTCCCAGCTTAGTTTTGGTTTGTCCCTCAAATTCCGGGTCAGGAACCTTAACAGAAATCACCCCAGTCAAACCTTCCCGGACATTTTCCCCCCCCAGGTTAGGCTCATTATCCTTAATCTTATTACGCTTACGGGCGATCGCATTCATGGTGCGAGTCAGAACAGTTTTCAGCCCTTCCAAATGGGTACCACCATCAACGGTGCGGATATTGTTAGCAAAACCCAAAATCGTGTCGCTGTAGGCATCAACACACCACTGTAGAGCCACTTCCACCTGAACATTATTGCGTTCACCAGACACATAAATAGTATCTTCGTGGAGAGCCTGCTTTTCCCGGTTCATGTAGGTAACATATTCCTTAATGCCCCCCTCGTAACAGTAACTCTCAACCTTAGCCTCTTCCCGTTTGAGTAACTCCAGCCTGTTATCGGTGAGAGTAATGCGTACTCCTGCATTCAGATAAGCCAGTTCCCTTAAACGGCTGGCAATGGTATCATATTCAAACTCTATCCCCGTGGTGAAAATCTTGGTATCGGGTTTAAAGCAGACAGAAGTTCCAGTTTGGGTTTCTTTGCTAGAGTGTTCCTTTACTTCTGTGACCGGAACCCCTCGCTCGTAGCGTTGAACGTATCGTTTGTGGTCTCGTAATACTGTTACTTCCACCCATTCTGATAGAGCGTTCACAACGGAGATACCCACCCCGTGTAAGCCGCCTGATACCTTATAGCCACCGCCGCCGAACTTTCCTCCTGCATGGAGAACAGTCATTACGGTTTCTAGGGCTGATCTGCCAGTTTTGGAGTGGGTGTCAATGGGGATACCTCGACCATCGTCAGTTACTCTGACGGAGTTATCTGGGTTGATCTCAACTTCGATGTGCGTGCAATAGCCAGCTAACGCCTCATCAACGGAGTTATCAACAACCTCATAAACTAAGTGGTGAAGGCCGCGCGGTCCGGTAGAACCAATATACATCCCCGGACGTTTGCGGACTGCTTCAAGACCTTCAAGAACTTGGATCTGGTCTGCTGAGTACGTGCTGGTCATCTAAAAACTGCTCCAATAATGGCGCTGAAGCCCAGGGGCTTCAAAAATGATAAATATAGCCAAAATTGTAACACAAAAGGGTTATAGACGAGATTAGGGCAGGCTAAATTAAAGTTTGGATATGGGATATACCAATCATACAATCGACGATGAGCAACTTTTCACTCCTCCAACTGGGGTGATTGTGGTTTGTGGCGCGACGGCTACGGGAAAATCGGGTTTGGCGTTAACTTTGGCTAAACGCCTGGAAACGGTGATTCTCAGTGCGGACTCACGCCAAGTATACCGGGAGTTTGACATCGGAACTGCTAAACCTACTTTAGCAGAAAGGGAACAAGTCCCCCATTATCTGATTGATATCTGCGATCCGACGGAAACCCTAACTCTAGCAGATTATCAGGATCGGGCTAATCAGTTAATTGGCCAATCCCATATATTAGCGCCACGGGGTAAGCCTTTACTTCTGGTGGGAGGAACTGGGTTATATATTAAGGCGATCGCCGCTGGTTTGAAAATTCCCAGAGTTCCACCACATCCCCAATTGCGATCGCAACTCACGGCTTTGGGTCAACCTTTCGCATACAGCCTTTTACAGCAAGTTGATCCTGTCGCCGCCCAAAAAATTCACCCTAATGATGCTGTACGCACCCTCAGAGGCTTAGAAGTTTATTATGTCACGGGACAAACCATCTCAGCCCAACAAGGAGAAAACCCCCCTAATTACCCGATTTTGCAGTTGGGTCTAACCTGTCAAGACCCACTTACCCTCACCCGTCGCATCTGCGATCGCACCGAGGCTATGATAGAATCTGGCTTGGTGGCGGAAGTGCAACGTTTAGGCGATCGCTACGGTCAAGATTTACCCCTATTGAAAACTTTAGGCTATCAAGAGATTAGCCAATACCTAGCTGGCGATATTACCCTCGCCACCGCCAAAGAATTGACAGTTTTGCATACTCGCCAATTTGCTAAACGACAAAACACCTGGTTTAAGGCTATTCCTCAAATTCACTGGTTTGATGCTGATAGTACCAACTTAATAGACCAAGTTTGGGAAACTATTAACCGTTTTTTAACTTATCATTAACCTATAGAGATTAAAGCCCCTCACTCACCCTAACTTGAGGATAAATGAGGAGTAACTTGGAAAACAAGGAGAGAATTACATCACCCTCCAATTGTATCACAAGTGATTGAGTTTTAGTGGCGGACAAACAGATTCACTAGGCTATAAGTATTTTAGCCCACTATATTAGCTATCCGCCGCATCAGAAACATCCTCAATAGTCCGTTGTGCAGACTTTTTAGCCTCTCCCACCTTTTCCTTAACCACATCGGTAGCATCTTCTAATTGTCGTTTGGCTTCCTTAGTCATATCTCCACCTTCCTGCTTAACTACATCAGCAGCATCTTCTAATTGTCGCTTGGCTTCCTTAGTCATATCTCCACCTTCTTCCTTAACTACACCCGCAGCCTCTTCCACCTTAGTCTGTACTTCTGCGGCTAGGTCTTCAAGTTCCTGACGAAAATCACTCAAGTTTTCTGCTACATCTTCCTGATACTGATCCGCTTGTGAATTATTGTAACTAGCAGTTTCAGTGTTGCTACAAGCTGCTGTCACCAATAGTAAAGTCACCGCCATTAACACCGTCACCAAATGATCTAATCTCAGAGACTTCATAAAATCAGACAATCGTTTCATCAAAAAACCCATTAAATTAACTGCAATTGTAGACAAAAAATAAGTTTATCTATCATTTAGAATCACAAATTATGGGCTATTTTGTATCTATCATAAGGTAGAAATTTGGTGATTTTATAGGTATTGATACCCGCGATTGTCTTGATACCTAGCGGGAAAATCTAACTATGTCAATTCCTCCCGTAGCTATAGCGATCGCCATGACAATTGAGAAACGGCGTGATACATACCCTGTAGATAATCTGCCATTTCCTCTATTTCTAAAGCCACAATACTATAGTCCAGTAAAACTTGACGGGTGGGGGTTTCATCTTCGCGGTTCGCCAATTCGATTAAGGGTTTTTGTGGTAGACCCTTGGGGTCAACCTGAAACTATTGCGATCGCCTAAATGTATTGGGAATAGGGGGGAGAGGTTTTTGTGGTAGACCCTTGGGGTCAACCTGAAACTATTGCGATGGCGTAACTG
>NZ_JARPLU010000148.1:5150-11718 GCF_032349615.1 Limnospira sp. PMC 1279.21
AGGGGGGAGGGGTTTTTGTGGTAGACCCTTGAGGTCAACCTGAAACTATTGCGATGGCGTAACTGTATTGGGAATAGGGGGGAGGGGTTTTTGTGGTAGACCCTTGAGGTCAACCTGAAACTATTGCGATCGCCATGACAATTGAGAAACGGCGTGATACATACCCTGTAGATAATCTGCCATTTCCTCTATTTCTAAAGCCACAATACTATAGTCCAGTAAAACTTGACGGGTGGGGGTTTCATCTTCGCGGTTCGCCAATTCGATTAAGGGTTTTTGTGGTAGACCCTTGGGGTCAACCTGAAACTATTGCGATGGCGTAACTGTATCGGGAATAGGGGGGAGAGGACTTTGAGATTTTAGGGAAGTTTCCAATTGTGACAACCCCAAATCAATGCGACTGACAAAGGTTTCTAATTCTGGGTGAGGGTCTGTACCACTAAAATCATTTAATTGGTCAATTAGAACAGTGATAGCGCGACTGAACCGAGTTAAGTTAGTCATCAGAGTTAAAGCTATTTCAATTTGGAGTTGGGAAGTTTGCGGGTCATCAATGAGTTTTTGTAGAGAAATTTGGGCGTTAAATTGAGCGAGTCTATTCTGGTGGCGCTGTTTATTGATAGCCTGATAATCGGGAGATTTATTAGACAAGTAAGACATCATGACTATCTGGAAATAATCCCGACTACAGCTAATAGCATTAGTGGCTAGTCTCCAGAATTGTTGTTCCTGGCGATCGCGAAATAGAAAGAATGCAGCCATAAAAGCTAACCCAGAACCAATTAAAGTAGCAATCACTCGCAGAGTCGCGATCCAAGCATTCTCAAAAGTTCGGCTTTGTTCGAGAGTTACAGCATATACAGTAATCAAAAAAACGGCTACTCCATAGTTAAACCTGAGTAAGGAGAAAGCCACGGAAACGGACACAATAGCAATGGCTTCTAAGCCTGCTTGGGTGTAAATAAACACAGTTAATATAGGGGTCATTAACGCACCCAAAACTGTGCCTAAAATTCGTTGAAAAAAGCGGCGAAATGTGCTACCAAAATCATGCTGTAAAACCAATAATACAGTTAAACTAATCCAGAAGCCTCTGGGGATAGATTCAATAGTAGCGATCGCCACTGCTACTGATGTAGCAATAGCTAGTCTGAGTCCATGACGGAAGATAGCAGAATCGAAACTCAAGTTATCTAACAGAGGTTGAAACCAGGGTTGATCACCTTTTTCTAACAATATAGTTATTTCGGATAATTCCGAGTTATTTTCTCCTGGAATAGTAGTGGGTTTCATTTCCTCGACGACTAAATAGGTTCTTTCCAGTAGAGAAATCAACCTATTTAAGGCTTCGACTAACCGGACAAGAGAAATTAAACTCACATAAGCATCTACCTGATTACCAATAGTTTGACGTTGAAAAGATTGTTGTTCATCTAGGGCTTGGGTAATTTGTTTGAGACGATCACAGTTGAATTTAGCTGGTTGATTGCGGATTTTTTGGACTAAATTTTCCAGGTTAATGACTATTTCTTTAAAAGCCTCATTTAACAATATTTTTACGGTGATATTTTCGGAATTTTGTCGATGGATTCCCGATAACTTAATTAAGGTAGAGATAGCGGTCATCAAGTATTCAATATCTTGAATCAAGATGACTGCAGCTTGTCCGATTTCGGAAGTACCTCGGCGACCTTGGCGGTTGATGACTAAAGCATCTTTAGCCAGTTGTAGTTTTTCTCGCCATCCTTTAACTTGCTGTAATTCGGAGACAGATAGACTGGTAGAATTACTTAAAACTACTTGTATATAATCAGCGATCGCCGTATAACAGTCAGCTATGGCTTTTTTGAGGGGGAGATAAGGTTGTAGGGGCCAAAAAATGAACCATAAAGCGATCGCCCAAATTCCTCCCACCAAACCAATCAACATCCTTTCTCCGGCTACTATGATATCTCCTGGGGGAGTATGAATAGTAAACAGAAATAAAATCCCAGTCACAATTCCCGTCATTATCCCAGGATGTCCGTAAACTGCAGCATATCCTACCGCAAACATCCACAAAAAGGTCATCAGTAATTTTAGCCAAATAATATGGGATACCAAAGTTCCCAAACCAATAGCTAAAAGACCTGCTAACAGGGTAGCGATCGCTGTTTTTGCCCGAATTTTATAAGGGCCACCCACCGCCCCTAAAATAAAAAATACCCCTGTCAAACCTATATAAAATCCCGTCTCTGGATAACCCATTAACCGACCGATTACTAGAGGAAATGCTAAAGCTATACCCGCGCGAATACCTCGGTATGCTTCGATATTTTTTTCAAATTTAAGCAGAAAATTAAACAGGTGATTATTTGCTAAATTCATCAGAATATTTACTCTCAGGAATACACAAGAATTTTTGAGATCATAACTCCGTGATGTCACTAGCCGGAACAGGTCGAGAAAATAAATAACCTTGGGCGGCTTCACAACCGAGTTTTTTCAGCCAGTGGAATTGTTCGGGTGTTTCCACACCTTCAGCAATTACATGAAGTTTCAGTAATTTACTTAAAGCTATAATGGATTTGGCAATCACCTGGTGGCGGTCACTCAAATTGGCGGGACTGACAAAAGAACGGTCAATTTTGAGACTATTAACAGGTAACTGATGCAAATAGCTAAGGGAAGAATAACCTGTGCCAAAGTCATCAATACTTAAACCAATACCTTTGGCTTTAATTTGGTTGAGTAAATCACAGGTTTTTTCAATATTAGCCACTAGCATACTCTCGGTAATTTCCAGGACTAAGCTATTCTGTTTCAAATTATAATTATTTAGCACTTCGTCAAGTTGTTCTAGTAAAAAAATATCTAATTGTTTAACGGAAAGATTCACACTCATCTTTAAAAAATGGTGGGGAAATTGATTTTCCCACTCGGCTAATTGTTGACAAGCTGTGTGTAATAACCATCTCCCTATAGGTATGATTAAACCAGTGTTTTCGGCAATGTTAATGAAGTGACCAGGAGCTAAAAGACCCCTTTCCGGATGCTGCCAACGTACCAGCGCTTCTAATCCCTGAATCCTCTGGTTTTTGATATTTACAATAGGTTGATAATATAAAACTAACTGATTGTTTTCTATGGCTTTGCGGAGGTCATTTTCTAGGTGCATTTGTTGGACAGCTTGGAAGTGCATCAGCGGGTCAAAGATAGCATATCTCCCCCGTCCTTCATGTTTGGCTCGATACATGGCTAAATCGGCATCCCTGAGTAAATCTTCGGCTTTTTCGTGGCGGTTTGTCCGCACAACTATGCCAATACTACTATTCACAAATACGTCTCTTTTCCCTACTTGTAAAGGTGACGATCGCAGACTTTCTAAAATTCGTTCCGCTACCCTTGTCGCCTCATTGGTCGCCTCTAAATCTTCTAAGACAATCACAAATTCATCCCCTCCTAAACGCGCCAATAAATCAGTGTCTCTGACTAGATTTTGGATGATTTTTGCCACTAATGACAGCATTTTATCGCCAATTAAATGACCTAAGCTATCATTGACAACCTTGAAATTATCTAAATCTCAAAACAGGATGGCTAACTGCAAATTAGGATTATTTTTAGCTCGCTTTAAAGCCATGTCTAGGCGCGCCATTAGGTGATTCCGGTTGGGAAGTCCGGTTAAGCCATCATGGAGGGCATCATATTTTAACTGTTCTTCTGCTTGAATGCGATCGCTAATATCCCTAGATGTACTCTGTAAATGTCTGACCTCTCCTTGGTCATCTAAAATCACTTTGGTGAGAGTTTCTAACCAGATATATTGTCCATTTTTTTGGCGGATTCGATAAATTATTGGACGAGATATTCCCGGTAAAATATTTAGGGAAGATTCCAGAGATACCGGATATAATTGGTCTGGTTGTAAAATATCAGTGGGATTTTTGGCAATCAGTTCCTCTGGGGTATATCCTAGCAATATTTCACGGGAGGTAGTCACATATAAATAACTGCCATCAGCAGCGTGTAAAACAACTTCTTGGTTAAAGTTAAAACGGCGATCGCGTTCTTCTGAGTGAGCCACATCTACCATTAAATCAAGTTGTCCTTCCTCCAGTAATTCTAGGCATTGATTCCACTCACAGGGGATATACTGCAACTGCCAATTTTGCCTCCTTGCTATAGGGTTAAGTAAATCTACCCAGAACCCCGCAGGTTTACCACTTTCATCAATAAAAATCTTGGGTTTATTTTCATATATCCCCACGCGAACTAGATTCTCTGTAGTTGTAGCCGGGGCAGCATACACCCCTAACTGCATAGATATAATTAAGCAACTACTAAACGCTGCAACAAACTTCATTTTCTGGTGATTCATTTTAATTCAGTCTATCATATAATAGATAGTAGCAACCCCATACCAAAATCTGCCCAATCTTCTGCCTAGAGACCAATAGTTGACAGTTTACCCATCCCCAGGAATAATTAATCACTATCAATTACCTCTGGTTACATCTGTTGAACTCAACAGTTAGCCAGAGACAACCTTGTTGGTGTTGAGCAATGGCAATTCTGGAAGCCATCAAAATCGGCTGTCAAAAAATACAACCTTCCCAAACAACAGAGCAACCAACCAGGTGGCTATGGCGTGATTTATCGTTTAAACTAGAACCGGGCATACAATTAGGCTTAGTCGGTGCGACGGGAACCGGAAAAAGTTTATTATTGAGAGCGATCGCCTGCCTTGACCCCCTAGGGGAAGGAGAAATCAGATATTTAGATCGCTCCCTGAGCGCCTGGAATTTGCCCCTGTACCGCTCACAAGTCATTTACCTACATCAACGCCCCATCATGTTCGAGGGTAGCGTAGAAGCCAACCTAAAGGCAGTCTATCAACTGGCGGTTAACTCCCACCGTCGCTATGACCCTCACCGAGTCCGAGACCTACTCGAAACCTTCAACCGACACCCGGAGTTTCTCTACCAACCCGCCGCCAACCTATCAGGGGGAGAAAGTCAAATTGTGGCAATTATCCGATCGCTACAACTAGAACCCACCCTTTTATTATTAGACGAATGTACAGCATCTTTAGACCCGGACACCACCCAAAAAGTGGAAAAGGCGATCGCCTCCTGGTTGGCGGCGAACCCTCAACGCGCTTGTATTTGGACTAGCCACGACCCCCAGCAAATTCAACGAGTTACCAATCAACAACTTATCCTTTCTGAATATGTCGGATGATTACCTTTCCCTCAGTTATGGACAACTAGGCGCATCAGTTTTATTAATTATCATCAACGTCGCCCTATCCGTACAATTACGCCTAGGCTTAGAACGCTCCCTCGCCATAGCCTCACTGCGTTGCGTAGTACAATTATTGTTGGTGGGCTATATCTTAGAATGGTTATTCGCCCTGGATAACCCCTGGGTAGTATTAGCGATCGCCCTATTAATGGCAGCCATAGCCGGAATATCAGCAGTAAACCGAACATCGCGCCGTTTTGCGGGAATCTATTGGCGGAGTTTACTGTCAGTATTAGTATCAGCCCTTTTAATCACCAACCTATCAGTCATCGGCATCATTCAAGTACAACCTTGGTACAATCCCCAATATTTAATCCCTCTGTTGGGAATGATCCTCGGAAACACATTAAACGGAATTTCTTTAGGCTTAGACAGGTTTATGGAAGGAGTCGTCAGTAACCGTAATGGCATTGAAACCCTACTCGCCCTAGGTGCTACCAGGTGGGAAGCCAGCCATAAACAAATTCAGACCGCAGTCCGAACCGGCATGATACCTATGATTAACTCTATGATGGTTATGGGTGTAGTTAGTTTACCCGGTATGATGACTGGTCAAATTTTAGCCGGAGCCAGCCCCCTTGATGCTGTACGCTATCAGATTGTGATTATCTTTGCGATCGCCTCCGCCAGCGCCCTCGGAACTCTCGGAGTCGTCATACTAGCCTGGTTAGCCCTATTCAGTCCCAGTCACCAACTCCTAAGCGATCGCCTTGATCAGATCACCAAAAAATGAGCAGTTGTTATCATGGAACGACTATCACCACTTCTGAAATCTCCTAATTTTGTGTTACGTGAATAGACGATAGCTTGAAAGCCCTGTGGCTTTAGCCCAGGGATGAAAAGCAACGGCGGCTTTAGCCGCATTCTTGCGCCAGATATGCTAATATAAGGGAAAATGATTGTACTTGAGTTCAAAGCACGGGTAAAGCCTGCCCAGGCTACCGCTATAGACGACGCTATACGGACGGCTCAGTTTGTCCGTAATAAGGCGTTGCGCTATTGGATGGATAGCCAAGATGTCGGCAAATACGACCTTAGCAAACTCTGCAAAGCGTTAGCTGAGGAGTTTCCCTTTGCCAAGAAACTCAACTCCATGGCTCGTCAGGCTTCAGCAGAACGGGCCTGGAGTTCAATCAGTCGGTTCTACGACAACTGCAAAAAGGGCATTAAGCCCGTAGGATTCCCCAGGTTCAAAAAGCATTCCCGCTCGGTGGAGTACAAAACCTCTGATGGCAGTGTGGTGGAAGCACCGCAGTTCTATCGCAAGTCTGAAAGGCGGTTG
>NZ_JARPLU010000149.1:0-11894 GCF_032349615.1 Limnospira sp. PMC 1279.21
ATCGTCGCATTGTCAGGCAATAGCCGGATAAATGTCGCGTAAATGTATCAGATATCGATCCGGTCGGAATATTTAAACATGGATTTATCTTTTAGGCAGCTAACCGTGTATCTGGCCCTACTTTCGATCGGGGGCGGTACTGGTTTAATCGGTGGTCGCTATTTGTATGCTAATCATCTGGTGACTAATTCTCCCGCCGTCCCCGTGGTTCGAGAAGTGTCCCCGGAAACTCAACCCTACTACCGTCAGAGTCCTATTGCTGCTCGCAGTAATTCCAATTTTATCGCTGAAGCTGTACAAAAGGTAGGACACTCGGTTATTCGTATTGATGCTGTGCGGACTGCTTCTAAGAATTTACCAGATGCTTTGAATCATCCCCTGTTTAAACGATTTTTTGGCGATCGCATTCCCCAGGACTCTGAACGGTTGCAGCGGGGAACTGGTTCTGGATTTATTATCAGTTCTGATGGTCGTCTGATTACTAATGCTCATGTCGTTGATGGGGCTAATATAGTCCGTGTCACTCTTAACGATGGTCGCGTGTTTCAAGGTCAGGTGAGGGGGGTCGATGAGTTAACTGATATTGCTGTGGTCAAAATTGAAGCCCAAGACCTACCTACAGCCCCTATTGGTGTTTCTGAGGGGTTGATTCCCGGTCAGTGGGCGATCGCTATTGGTAATCCCCTCGGTTTGGATAATACCGTAACTGTGGGAATTATTAGTGCGATCGGGCGATCGAGTTCTCAGGTCGGTATCCCTAATAAACGGGTGCGCTTTATTCAAACTGATGCTGCTATTAACCCTGGTAACTCAGGAGGTCCCCTGTTAAATGATCGGGGTCAAGTTATTGGCATTAATACCGCTATTCGTTCTAATGCTCAAGGTTTGGGCTTTGCTATCCCTATTGAAACCGCCCTGCGAATTGCTAATCAATTATTTGATAACGGAAGAGCAGACCATTCCTTCCTAGGGGTGAAAATGGTAGCCCTTAACCCCACCATTAAGGACGAGATGGATCAGCAACTTAATCTTAAACTGACTAAGGATCGGGGAGTGTTGGTGGTTCGGGTGGTCGAAGGTTCACCCGCCGCTAATGCTGGTATTCAACGGGGAGATATCATTAATCGAGTCGCCGGAACCCCGGTTAGCACCCCCACCCAAGTCCAAGAGCAAATACAATTGACCCTAGTGGGACAAGAGTTGGAAATTGAGATTGACCGCCTTGGAAAAATCGAAACCATGAAAGTGCAGATGGCTGCAGCTCCAGACTCCGCCCTATCAGGAGTTGACTGATTTTTGGGTAAATTACTATTACCCGTTAATCCGGTTAATCCGGTTAATCCCGTTCTGGTTTAGTTGATTGGGAACGCGAAGACGCGGTCCTGGATATATTTTCCTCCAGGTGCATACGTTGCTCCATCTGACGGAGAAAATAACCAGTCATCATGGCTGAAGCTAGTAAGCCAGCCAGGTTGTCTCTATTGGTTGTGATTTGTACGTCGAAGTCATCTGAGGGTAAAACGCCTACCAGACCTTGGACATTGCGGGAAATTATTTCTTTGATCTCTGGACTGGCTGATTGAGCAATGTGGGCTAAAACATCGGGATGTTGATGTTGTAGATAGTGCAACAGGGGGTTCTCAGAGATTTCTTGGTCATTAGACGAATGAAAGTCGGAGTTAAAAACCATGAGGTGACTTGTTAGTGTCTGCTGTACTTTACTTCTAGTTTAGTCGATTTAACTGGATGCTGTGGTATCTTCGGGCAAATTTGTTTTTAAATTTAGCGAAAGTTGCTGGGGAAGTTGGTCTAGTTGAAAGTATTGATGGAATTTTTTGCTTACCTGTAACCAATACGAACGGGCTTGGGGTTGTCGTCGTTTGGTGACGAATTCTAATTCTACCAGTTCCTGAACGTGCTGATAAGCCCCTGAACCTCGTAATTCTACGAGATCGGTTTGGGTAATGCCACCATTAAGGGCGATCGCTGCTAAAGTCCGTAAAGCCCCTACACCTAATTCTGGTGGTACTAGGGTGTGCATTAGTTCCCCGTAGGCTTGGCGCAGTTGCAGGCTGTAACCTTTCTTGGTTTCCACAATTTCTAAGGCAGTATCCCGGTGGGCATAATCTGACATTAGTTGAATTATGGCCTCTTCTGCTTCGGCGCGATCGCATTGAGCTAATTGTACAATCTCGGACAAGGACAAGGCTTGACCTTTCAGGTACAAAATCGCTTCAATCTTAGCTGGGAGACTAATGGACATAAAACTGTCGGTACTTTATAACATTTCCCATTAAGTTGGGAACTATGCCACAATTATAGCCACATGATAGCATAAATTATCCTCCCTAGGGCAATTTACGTTAACAAATAATCATTATTTACTGGATCTATGAAGGTTAAATTAGTGGCATCTTGGGCAGCAATTGTCCCATCTCTTACCCCCCTAACCGCGATCGCTTTTTTCACCTTCACTACAGAAATGGCTGAGTCCTCCCCAACTCCCCCCAACTCCCCTGGGACCTTAACTCCTACCTGGCTGGGGCTAAGGCTGGGATCGAGAGAGATATTTGGATGCGATAATTGGCGGATTTTTGATGACTACATAGATATCAATAATAGTAGATCTTTAGACAGGATCGCTGCCCAATGATTTGAGGTTATTTTATGAAAAAATTATGGGCTAATTCTTGCCAATACATCGGATTATTAATAGCCACGGCTGTCATGGTGGCAGTCAGTGGTTGGGCTGTTGATCAAATTCCAGATTCCCATTTAACATCGGATTTAAGCGCACATCAAACTACGGAAAATATGAGGATTAATTACCAAGTCGCGGCGGCTTACACCGGTTTTGCGTTTAAGCTGTTTGATCATGTTTATCAGCATCAAAGTCAGGAAAATATTTTTATTTCTCCGGCGAGTATTACTAATGCTCTGGCTATGACCTATAATGGGGCGGCGGGAACTACTCAAGAGGCGATCGCTGAAACTTGGCAAGTTCAGGGTATCAGTTGAGCAGAACTCAATCAGGCAAATTTGGCTCTCAAGAACTCAATTTCAGCCATTAATCAAGATGTGCAAATTAATATTGCTAATTCTCTGTGGTTACATGAATCTGCTTTTTTCTTACCAGATTTTCTGGAGAGGGTAAATCAGTTTGATCAGGCTAAACTCACAGCAGTTGATTTTAGTAGTCCTGATACGCCATCCCCAATTAATGATTGGGTTAAATAGGAAACTAATGGCAAAATTGCTCAGATTGTCAAAACTATCCCCAATCAAACTATTCTGTATCTAATTAATGCCATATATTTTAAGGGGAGATTGTCGGAAAAATTTGAAGAAGAACTCACCGAATCACAGCCTTTTACCCTGATTGATGGTAGCACTAAACTTCATCCCCTGATGTTTAAATTTGGCAATTATTTGTATCTGAAAAACTCTGATTTTCAAGGAATTAGCCTTCCCTACGGTGATGACGCTAGATTTAGTTTATATGTATTTCTCCCCCGTGAAAATGTGAGCCTCGATCGCTTTTATACACGGTTGAATGCACTCTAGGGAAGAGTGGATTAATCAAATGCGATCGCGACCAGGTTCGCTCCGACTCCCCCGGTTTAAACTGGAGTATGAAGTCGGTTTAAACGATAGTTTGAAATCCATGGGGATGGATATAGCTTTTCACCCGAATCAAGCTGATTTTTCTAATATGACTTTAGATAACAATGTACGCATTTCTGAGGTTAAACATAAGACTTTTGTAGAGGTTAATGAGGAGGGAACAGAAGCCGCTGCTGTCACTTCAGTTACGGTATTATCAGAAAGTACCCCCTCCATAACTGAACCATTCTCAATGGTGGTAAATCGTCCATTTTTCGTAGCCATTCGCGATAATCAAACCCGCACCATTTGGTTTATGGGTTCTATAGTAGACCCAGAATTATAGGTGCGTCAGTTTTTAAGAATTGGGTGATGATTGGGATTGACCTATTCTGACGCACCCGACGAAGCTGCTTTTTTTAGGAATTCCCAAAATTACGGGAACCCGTGTAACCGCTTAATTCGGCTAAACGTTCTAAAGAAATTAACCCCGGATGTAATTCGCCGTTAATTTCCCAAGCTGGATATCCGGGAATACCCTTAGCTTGACACAGCTCTGGTTGAGGGTTTTCTCCAGCGGGGTCGCATTCAATATAGGTAAGATAATTGATAGCTTGCCTACCAAATAACTGTTTTTGTTGTTCACAGAAATTACACCAGTAAGCACCATACATCGCAGCACCCACATTAGTTAAATGTTGAGCTAGGGAGATATTATCTGGATTAGAAACTGAGGTGATATTGTAAGAATTTTGACTACCATCAGTGAGGGAGGGGTTATTAATGGGAGCATAAATAGCCAGAGTGCTAATTATAGTAACCATAGCGACAATGACACCTAAAAAAACCAGTTGACCGATATCTTCCCAATTACGGCCAATAATAGTTAATGCTAACAGGCTGAAAGAGGCGATCGCTGAACCGATACAAAACCAGCAAATAGATTGAATTTCAAAAGCCATGATATACATCAAATAGCTACTGAAAATCGCCATAGAACACCCACCTATAAACATCAGTAGCCAGGTGTAATTTTCGGCTTTCTTCCGCCAAGTTGTCTGAGTTTCTGAACTAATCAATAGTGGGATAACCGCCATAGCAATCATATAGACATAAGCCAGAAAGCCAAACAAAGCCAGAGGTAAGCCAAAAACTTCCGCATAGGGACTATCTAGGACACTCTCACAGCCTTCTGTAGGACAGCTAGTCGGTCCTTCCTGTAGTGCTTGTATGGTTAGATAAGAGGTAATAGCAGCACCAAAAGCACCAATTCCAGCAATAATCAAACGTGACTTTTGTTGAATCCAGGGAGTTGAACGCTTACGCATTTGAATCATCTGTAATTTCTCCTAATTAGAGGTTCCAGGGAATGATGGCGGTATGGTAAACCACAAGAGATATAATTGTAACAATTTAGATTGTAATCTGGTATGGCGACTCCTATAACTATAACAGTGAGGGTTGAGCCACGGGGTCTCATCTACCACAGAAACCCCTCCCGGTTGTCTGTGGCTGGCTGGTAAATGACCGCCCCAAGGATTTATGAATGATTGCAGTTTATTATATATTAGTGTATAATGAAAGTTTGATTTGCTTAATTGTCTGCCTGCTATGTCTGCCCTATCTGCTGAATTAAAAGAACGGCTATCCTCACCCCTAAAAATTGGTAAATTAGAGGTAAACAGTAGGGTGTTACAATCGCCTCTGTCAGGGGTGACAGATTTGGTATTTCGGCGCTTGGTGAGGCGCTATGCTCCCAATTCGATGATGTATACAGAGATGGTACACGCTTCCCAAATTATTCATGTGCGGGAGTTACCAATTCTGATGGAAATTGACCCAGGAGAACGCCCGATTAGTATTCAATTATTTGATTGTCGCCCAGATTTTTTAGTGGAGGCGGCGCGAAAAGCTGTGGAAGAAGGGGCGGATACTATTGATGTGAATATGGGTTGTCCGGTGAATAAAATTACTAAAAATGGCGGCGGTTCTTCGCTGTTACGACAACCGGAAATCGCTGAGAAAATAGTGCGATCGCTTAACGAAGCTGTATCAGTTCCCATCACTGTAAAAACTCGTTTAGGTTGGGATGAGGACGAAATCAATATCCTAGATTTTAGCAAACGCATGGAAAATGCGGGAGCGCAAATGCTGACCATTCACGGACGCACTCGCGCTCAGGGTTATACAGGGAAAGCTAACTGGGAATGGATCGCTAGGGTCAAGCAGAATGTATCGATTCCAGTAATTGCTAATGGGGATATTGTCTCGGTGTCCTCGGCGGTTCAGTGTTTACAGGAAACTGGCGCTGATGGAGTTATGTGTTCTCGGGGAACTCTGGGTTATCCGTTTTTGGTGGGGGAAATTGATTATTTCCTGAAAACTGGCCAGATGAAGACAGCGCCGACGGTGGTTGAACGTTTAGAATGTGCGAAGGAACATTTACAAGCACTTTGGGTGTACAAAGGTCAGCGTGGTATTTATCAGTCTCGTAAACACATGACTTGGTATGCTAAAGGTTTCCCAGGAGCAAATGAACTGCGGGAACAACTGGCTAAGGTGGAGACGGTTCAGCAGGGATGTGATTTGCTCGATGGGGCGATCGCCATATTCAAATAATTAGGAGCAATTATGGAATCATTAAAAGGACGAGATTTGCTGAGTTTGGCTGATTTGACTGTGGCTGAGTTACACTCGGTTTTATCTTTGGCGATTCAGTTAAAGTCGGGAATGCGGAAACTACAGCGAAGGAAGGTTTTGGGGTTGATGTTTTCTAAGGCTTCGACTCGCACCCGTGTCAGTTTCTCGGTGGCTATGTATCAATTGGGGGGACATATAATTGATTTAAATCCTAGTGTTACCCAGGTGAGTCGGGGGGAACCTTTGGTTGATACGGCGCGGGTATTGGGTCGATATTTAGATGCGATCGCTATTCGGACTTTTGAACAAAAGGATTTGGAAACTTTTGCTAGTTATGCGGAAATTCCGGTAATTAATGCTCTCACAGATCGGGAGCATCCTTGTCAAGTTTTGGCAGATTTGATGACGGTTCAAGAATGTTTTAATCGCATGGCTGGACTGACTTTAACTTATTTGGGAGATGGGGCTAATAATATGGCTCATTCTCTGCTTTTGGGCTGTGCTATGGTGGGGATGAATATTAGAATTGCTACCCCATCTCAGTATCCGCCAAATCCCGAAATTGTCGAACAGGCTAAGGCGATCGCTGCTGGTAAAACTGAGGTGATTATTACCGATGACCCCGCTGAAGCTGTCCAGAAATCTCATGTGTTATATACTGATGTTTGGGCGAGTATGGGTCAGGAGAGTGAGGCGGATGATCGTATTCCTTTATTTATGCCTTTTCAGGTGAATGACAGTCTATTAGCTAAGGCTGATGATGATGCGATCGTTCTCCATTGTTTACCTGCTCATCGAGATCAGGAAATTACTGATGGGGTAATTGAAGGTGTGCGATCGCGGGTTTGGGACCAGGCGGAAAACCGAATGCACGCCCAAAAAGCATTATTAGCTAGTTTACTTTCTGATGATTAATTAACCGATACTTGCACATTAACCCGGTTCGGGCTGCACCCTATACCTCACCCACCGGGTTGATTATGTCAATTATTATTGGCAATTTAGAGATGCCAAATACAGCAAAATTAAGCTGATTTATCCCTGCCAAAAATCAAAATATCTGAGGTTTTATCTGGTCTCATTAATCATGATTAAGTGGGTATAATTAACTGGAAATTCAATCCTAATCATCATCTGGATCCCCCCAGTCGGCGGGGACTTTGCTGTTGGTGGTAACCCTTTTGAGAATTTTCTTGTCAACATAAAATCGCTTGGGAGGTGCTGGTTTTTTGGCTGGAGCGGGTTCCGTTCGCCAGATTAATCCTAGTAAGATCACACCAATGAGAACAGCTTCCATATCTTGAAATTCCTCACTAAATTACGATGGAGAGTACCTGCTACGCGCACGGTACGCGATCGCTTTTTACTACAGCCTCGGTAGGGTGATTCACCCCTCATATGGCTGTAGTTTTTCTGTATTTAACACCAGTCTAATCATCGATTTAGGCAATGTCAATAAAAAGGCCCACTTTTTAGTAAAAAGTCACCACTATCCCTACCGGGTGCTGATTGAGCCATTGTTACTACGGTTCAACCTGGTTGTGTGCTGTGGTTAATGTAATATTAACAACTGTATAATCATGGCTGTGAGGATTAATTTAAAGTTAGCGATACTAGCAATTATATCTGAGGCGATCATCATTCTCTAGGTAGATGTTTTCTAGGCCATTAGGGTGCTACACTCATCAGTGTAAATTTAAGTATGAAAATTGCTTAAAATTACTTCAACAACTAACTCCCACACCTATTAAGTATATATACCATTTAGCTGAAGGGGAAATTAGATTGATATGGCTCCCTATATATATCTCCAACCATCCATAATTTATTTTTATATAAATAAAATTGATGATATGATCGCCTCAGATATGTTTTATAACTACAAATAATCCCATAAATTGAGGGTAGTATGTATGTCCCAATTAGCAACTTTTAAAATTCCTGAATATTCAGTAGAATCTAAATTAGGGGGTGGCTTAACAGTGGTAAACCAGGAACAGTTAACCTGCTTGAGACGAGGGGTTGCATTTTGGAACAAATGGCGAGAAGATTACCCGGAAGTACAGCCGGATCTGATGAATGCTAACCTCAAAGGAATGTATCTCAAAGGGATTAATTTTAGAGAAACTAACCTCACAGATACGGATTTAAAAGGAGCCTATTGTTTAAAGGGAAGTTTCCAAAATGTTGAGGGTGATCAAGCTCATTTTGATGGTAGTTATTTGAAAGAGGCTGATTTTACTGGGGCTTATTTGCAAGGGTCAAGTTTTAAAGGTGCTGACTTGCGAAATGTCAATTTTACTAATGCTCATTTGGTGGGTGTAGATTTTCGAGGTGCTGATATTCAGGGTGCTGATTTTAGTGGCGCAAATCTTTACCGATCGCAATTAATGGGAGCGATCGCCAGTGAAACTAAATGGTGTAAAGCTAATCTATTAAGTGCTAATTTATTAGGTACAGACTTACGGTCGGCTAACCTGGAAAATGCTAATTTAACTCGCGCTAACCTCGAAGAAGTAAATTTGTCAAATGCTTTAGCTTTCCATACAAATTTTGAGCAAGCTACACTGACCGGAGTATGTATAGACCAATTAAAGATTAATAATCAGACTAATTTCCGGCGGGCTGTCTGTGATTTTGTTTATCTGAAAGCTGATAGACAAGGGCGTTATCCTTTCCCTTCTAATTATCAATCTTTAGAAGAAGATGCGATCGCACTAATTTCTCGGATTTCCTCCAAGTTGATACCCATGCGATCGTCTAGTTCTTCCCCCGTTTAATAGTCGCTGAGTAACTGCTTAAACTTTTTTCCTAGCCCAAGCTGTTCCTCTCCAAATAGTCACAAATAAGACACCGGAAACCAAAGCCCCTATATTCCACTTAACCGAATTTTTGAAGAGGGTAATTCTGCGGTTTCTGCGGGTTTGTTCTGCTTCAATTTGAGTCCTTTGCGCCGTAGTAGACAGAAAACCAGAAAGCTCTTCTTTAATTTGGTTCACCTGTTCCCGGTTTTGAATATCAGGAGAGCGTCCTTGGGTATCCAGACGGCTGATAAGTTCCCGCATTTGGTCTTCTGATGTGGTCTGTTCTAACTGCTGCTGAACCGTTTGAATATCCGTGATGCGTTGTTCCACTTGACTATCAATTTGCTCACTGCTTTGTTGCTCAATTCTCAGAGTGTTGAAAATCCCTAGGGGAACCATTAAAATAAATAGTACACCTAACAGTAAGGAAAACCAGGACATGAACATTAACAAAGGTTCTTCAAATCGACCTCGTAAATTGCGTTCCCCAAAGAAAATAAACACCAGAGAAATGAGAGGAACAGCAGACCTTTCCACAATCCCCCCCATAGTTTGAAACTCCCAAACCGGGTTCATAAGTTGGGGAGGAAGTATAATGGTGAGCAAATCTAGCATTGATAAAAATAATAACCCGTAGCCAACCGCTCGCAGGGGAGGAATAGTTTTTAACAGGTTAGAGCTGAACTTCCAAAGTACCTCTATTTTATCATTAAGAGGCTTGCCATCAGATTGAGTCATAGGTTTAAAAGTTGGTAAATTGAGAACGGGTATAATCAGCGCTCAAGTCGAGGGAAACGAGGATGCCACCACTGATACCACACTTGCCAAACTTCCTCTAAAATTGGGTAAGTTTCCTCAAAAGAATTATTGGAAATTGGCAGTGATAAATGAGACCACAAACATCGGTGATCTCTTAGGGGTTCTGCTCCCATGATAACTGGTATAAGTCGGGAAAAGTGTAAGTCATAGGTATAGCGGTTTTGAATGAACTGTTCGTAGGTGATAGCACTAGGCGATCGTGGATTAATACAAGATCGAAGGTAGACACGGTAATTGTCAACCGAAAGGCTATAGGAACCTGTATTATTGGTGCGAGTTAGTGTCGGAAATTGTGCCGTAACAGAAGCATCCCTCGGATCATACTGGCGAAACAGTTTTTCATTGGGATGAGGATGATCAACATATCGCATTTCTATCTGTAGAATTTTATCATTCTGCTGATAACGATAAGTATTTCCCCAGGGTTCTGTCAGTGCTTCACTTTCCTGATGCTGCCATCCAGGTAAGGGGATGATCGCCGGAAAGGTAAAGAGTTCGACAACTTGTTCAGTAGTTTTCTGGGGCTCTAGGATTGATTTTCCTAGAACTATAACTACTCCCCCAAATGTTAGCACAAGTAATGAAATTCGCAAATTTTCCCAGATTTTCATAACATTTATGGGCTGAGGGTGTCTTGATTAGTTGGTGGTGTATCCTGTTTAATCATAAACCAACAAAAACAGCCAAACAATGCCACCGAAATCATAGAAAATATCAGAGAACCTTCTCCGACGTGCCAGTAATCAACTGCTTCGGGTTTTTGGGCATTAGCCAGCACAGCTAATAAGACAATCCGAAATCCATTGACTACAAAACTAATTAATACTGCTACCACGGGAATAATAATTTTTTTCCAGAGTACCTCTAGGGGAAACATCACCAGAAATAGCACTGATAATCCTAACAGGTAAAACATTCCTTCTAACCCGGAACATCCCATATTGACACTCACTCCTCCCTCCGGTAGCATGACGTTAAATTTATCCAGAGAAACATCAGCCCCAGCGTACCATAAAATTAAGGCGGCAAATTTAGCGGTAATACCTGAAATATCTACTAACGGCCAAATAAATACTTTGGGAACACCCAGAAAAAATAAGATTGTTAGTTCCCGCCAGTATTCCCGAAAGCCACTAAAACCGGAAGCTATTAGTGTCCAGCCCAGGGCTGATATAAATGGCGAAATCCCTAACCAGTTAGAAGTAGGACGGGTAGCGCTTTTTAGCAACACTATGGCAATTATTAGCATCCCTAATAAGGTGGCCCAGGGGCTGCTGGTTTGCTTTGCTAATTCCTGGATTTTCTCCCATACCAAGGAAGATGCAGATAGCCAAAACATGATACTTAGTGCCAAAAAACTGACGTTATTACGATGATAAATTAGGGTGAGGTGAATTGACATTAAACCGGCGGCGATCGCCATCAGCCAAAATTCTGACTGTTTCCAGGATTGAATTGACAAAAAATTAGGTGTGTTCATCATCAATTTTTTCCCAAATATTACTATGGTGAAATACTCTAGCCATTATCTATCGGATACTAGGACATTCATCAATGGGGGTAATTTCCTACAGATGTAGATGTCTGGGTTGTCAATAATAGCCTAGCTAGATTATAGCTGGAAGGGGGGATTTATATAGCGATCGCCTGGAGAATATAATCTCTCAACAGATAACTATATGGCTGTAAGTCTCAAATACTAAATATTATTATGATTTTCTGATAATGTTGGTGCGAGACGTTCAGGCATGAAATAGGGTTGAGATACCCGAAATAACCTCCTGGTGGGAATTTCAGCCCCTTGGTTGAATATAAGGATCTCGCTCCTGACCATCCCCATAACTGTTTATATGTCCCAACGTTTGGAAAGACAACCTTCCAAACAAGGCAGGGGACTCAAGGTCATAAACAAACTGTTTTGATTGGAGAGTGTAGACTCCATGATATAGCAGGGAGTAGAGAGTAACGGCGTTAGCCACCCCCAGTTTTGGAAATCATAACTCCAGGATTGAAGCGGGGAACGGAAGG
>NZ_JARPLU010000015.1:0-48877 GCF_032349615.1 Limnospira sp. PMC 1279.21
CAAGCACGGTTTTGAAGTGGAGTTGGGGAAGGTGACTTCTCTTTCGACCATAACCAATCAGTCATAACAGTAACTAGGGAGTATTGGGTCTCAAGTGTTGCTTATCTCACTGCTGTTCAACCTCTGTATCAGTTAAAATGCCAGTTTATGATCGACCTGTTAAAAATCCTCAAGTTTCCGATAATAATGCGATGAATGATAATTCGGCTCCTGTGGAGTTTTCTGTACAGTTTTGGGGGGTGAGGGGAAATATTGCTACCCCTGGCCATAAAACTGTTCGATATGGGGGGAATACCTCCTGTGTCGAAATGCGTCTGGGAAATCAACGTTTTATTTTTGACGGAGGGACTGGGTTAAGAGTTTTGGGTTTGGATCTGCTCAAACAAATGCCCGTTGAAGCCTCTGTCTTTTTTTCCCATACCCACTGGGACCATATCCAGGGGTTTCCTTTCTTTGTGCCAGCATTTATCCCGATTAATCGCTTTCATATCTATGGGGCGATCGCTCCTGATGGCTCAACGATTAAGGAACGCCTGTCTGATCAAATGGTACATCCTAATTTCCCGGTTCCCATGCACGTCATGCAATCAGATCTGAAATTTTATGATCTGATCCCTGGGGATGTGATTGCTTTGTCCGATGGCATTAAAATCGAAACGGCTCCTCTAAATCATCCTAATATGGCGGTCGGCTATCGGGTTACTTGGGAAGGCCGTACAGCGGTTTACTGTAGTGATACAGAGCATTTTCTCGATCGCTTTGATAATAATGTTCTGCACTTGGCTCGCAATGCCGACTTGCTGATTTATGATGCTACCTATACTAATGAGGAGTATCATGATCATAAGTGTCCCAAAATCGGGTGGGGACATTCTACCTGGGAGGTAGGGGTAGAAATTGCCAAAAAAGCGGGTGTTAAGCAGATAGCCATGTATCAACATGACCCATCCCACGATGATGATTTTCTCGATCGCGTCCAACTTGAACTTAAGGCTGCTTTCCCCCAGGGGGTTGTTGCCAGAGAAGGTATGGTCATTACCCTAGAATAAGCTAACTTCTATAATATGTTCAATTCCAGACTCTCCAATCGGCGCAGCGAAAGGAGATATTCTCTATTGATTCGATGCTGTTTGATTCTGGTTGCTGTCCTGATATCCTTGGGCATTACAACGCCAAGTATAGGTCAGTATTCTGTTAGTGCGATCGGTACTGTTGATTTTGTACCGCCAGAATTTCAACTGGGCCAGGAACTCTATTTAGAAAACTGCGCTACTTGCCATATTCCTATTCCGCCGTCAGTTTTACCGAGACAGACTTGGCAACAAATTCTCCAGGATAGTCAACATTATGGCACTCAAATTGAACCTTTAGTGGATCCGGCTCGCCTGTTGGTGTGGAATTATCTCCGCCATTTTTCCCGTTCTATGACTGTGGCTGAAGAGGGTATCCCTTTTAGAATTGAGCGATCGCGCTTTTTTAGGGCGCTACATCCCCGCGTAGAATTTACGGAACCCATTAATATTCATAATTGCCAAACCTGTCATCCGGGTGCATCTGATTATAACTTCCGTCTTTTGACTCCAGAATGGGAAGATTCTCCGTAGTAAATTTTTACCAATTCTCTCGAGGATGACGGGGATTATCCCAATCATCTTGAGATGAATCTTGATCTAAATAGGGGGCAATATCTGAGGGTTTGTCTAATTCTAATTCTAGTTCATCATCGGACTCTGCTGATGATTGATCGAGGTTCAATGGTTCAATCACGCGGGCGATCGCATCTTGAATAAATCCTCGCACAAACTCATCTCGCCGATTAAGTTGAAATTGTCGCTGCACCACCTCTGTTATACCCCCATCTCCCCAATCTTGATTTTGGCGAAAATACTCGATAAAACTACGCCCCGCAATTCGGGTTAAATAAGCGGCAGTTATCCCTTGAATCGCCTTACCAACTACAATAGTACCGATGTGAAAATGTAGGGCGGTAGCTACTAATTGAATCGCACCTTTAACAATGCCTAAACTGCCTAAAGTTTTCGCGAGAGATAACGCCAACTCTCGCCCTCTATCCATATTTAATTTACACCCATATATTTTGCCAATTTCTACTACCATTTGGGCATTAACTGCCGCAGTCGCTAATAAATCTACCACCGGAAGCGGCGTAACAGCAATAGCCCCAGCCCCAATCCACTGATATCTATCGACAATTTGTTCGGCTTGGCGTAGACGTTGATTATCAATTAAACGCCGCGCTTCTTCGCCTAATCTTTGAGACTGGAGAAGGATATTATCAGCTATTAATTCTTCCCCTTCGGCGCGTAGAATTGTGGCGATTTTATGAATAAGTGGCATGATATCAGGCTCAGGTTTAAATGTATCTCCATTGTCCAGATTAATTAGTTGAGGATTAGCGGCGATCGCTATGACATCTTCCGGAGAAATAAACCCGCTCACTCGTTGCTTTAATCGATTTAAAATCTGATTTTTATCAGCTTCTGTATACAAGTCGGTTTTGTTAAAAATTAATAGCGATCGCTTACCCATTTCCGCCAAATTACGCAGAGGATATAATTCGGATTGACGCAAATCATTATCCACCACAAATAATAATAAATCTGCCTCGGTAGCCAGGGTTCTAGCCATTTCTGAACGAGTTACTCCCCCTTCTCCAACCTCCCCAATTCCCGGAGTATCAATGATTAAAATTTCCCGATTTAACCCCTTTAATTCGAGTCGATAAGTTTCCCCATTTATGGTAGTTCCCATGGGTGCGTCAACCCGCCCGACCATCTCCCCCATTAACCCATTAACCAGAGATGTTTTCCCGGCGGAACCTGTGCCAAATATCACCACCTGAATGCTACCTTGAGATAGGTTAGCTTGTATATCCTGAGAACGACTTATTAACGCCTGACGTGCTACTTCATCTTGAATTTGATTAACCTGTTGTCGGATAGCTTTTAAAGACGTTTCAGCCGCCTCGGATTTATCCAAAGGGATACGCAAGTTATGGCGGCGTTTTTTCCTCCCATTACTTCCAAATTGAAACAGCCTCAAATAGTAGAAAAACGTATACATCAATAACCCTAGCAAACCTATTAACACAACTAGCAACAAATTTGCTAAAATCGGGTTAGCCATCCACGCCACTTGACTGTATAACCAAGAAATCGATGTGACTAGCCAAATCATTAAACCCAGGATGACACAAACACCCACAATGATGATGAAAAGGCGGTATAAAGGCATAATCTTATGGTTAATCTCAAATCAGTCTGTTTTCTATCATAGCTGGTTAATTTGGGGATTTTGACTGACCTATGCAGCTATTAGGATTTGGGCTAAAATGGTATAGGTACAAAATTGGGGGGCTGGTATAATGCAATTATGGCTGGCTATTAGTTTCCCTTGGGGGGATAATCCCGGATAGATGATTGATAGGTTAATCTAAATAACTAAGGTTTTCAGACCTTTGACTAAACGCCCAATTCCTTCGGCGGCGGTGTCTGGTTTTAACGCCCCATAAGCTACCCGTAAATAACAGCCTTGTGACATACCAAAGGTAGTCCCCGGAATTACGGCTACCCCAAACTGTTTAATCAGTTGTTGGGCTAATTCCATTGAGTCTAACTCTGTGTCTATTTTCAGCAGAAAGTAAAACGCGCCATCAGCTTGCGGAATTGTGCAAAAATCTGATAATTGGCTGAGTTCATTGAGAAATATATCCCGAACTTCCGTGATGGTTTTAATATGATTTTGGCAATATTCATAACCTACTTTTAACGCGCCTAAAGCTACATATTGGGAGATGACGGGAGGACAGATTAAGATGGTATCTTGAACTTTTTGGATGGGGATTAGTAAGTGTTCAGGAATTAGCATATATCCAATGCGCCAGGATGCAAAACCGTAGGCTTTGGATAAACTGAAGAGAGAAATTGTGTGGGATTCACTGTTAGGAAAGGTGGCGGGTGAGGTGTGTTTGATGTTATTATAGGTAAAGTATTCGTAGGCTTCGTCACTGATATGGTATAAGTGGCGATCGCTACAAATTTGATTAATTTCTTGTAATGCTTCTGGGGAATAAACCGCCCCGGTGGGGTTATTGGGAGAAATGGTAACAATCGCCCTGGTTTTATCAGTGATGGCGGCTTGAATGGCATCAATTCGTAGTTGATAATTGTCATCGGTCTGAATAACTACAGGCTGACAACTTGCCATCATAATCGCCATTTCATGATTAAAATAGTAAGGAGATTGTATAATGATTTCATCCCCAGGTGAGGTAATAGCTAAAATCGCATTCATAAACCCCATATTACTACCAGCAGTGACGACAATTTTCTGGCGATCGCTGAGATTAATATGATTCTCTGTTTGCAGTTTATCGGCGATGATCTCAAGTAGTGGAGTGATACCAATTACTGGTTTATATTTATGATTTTCTGGACTAGCTAAAAACTCGGATATATGGTCAAATGCCACAGGTGGCGGGCCATAATAAACTACCCCTTGACCTAGGGAAATTGTCCCCGGATGATTGTTAATTAGTTTTCCAATAATCGGAATAATTGGGGATTGAACTGATTGCATTCGGGAATAATCTAGGTTCATCATCTTAACAATGGTATGAAAATTAGATCTATGAAAAATCGCCGCCAATTTATAAGTGAGTTAGGTTTGACACTTTTAGCAACAGGATTTCCGGTATTAGCATCTTCTCCTAATCCTATTAAACCACCCCGTTTGCGGGTTGGGGATACGGTGGGAATAATTGCGCCTTCTGGATGGATTACCACACAGGAGTTAAAATTTGTAACTTGGCAATTAATGCAACAAGGACTTAATCCGAAAGCCGCACCTCACCTGATGGATAAATATGGTTATTTAGCCGGATTAGATCGAGACCGCGCCGCCGATGTTAATACCATGTTTGCTGATCCGAATATTCGGGGAATTATTACCGCCGCCGGTGGCTGGGGGGCTGCCCGTATTTTACCCTTATTAGATTATAACATAATCCGCAACAATCCCAAGGTGATTATTGGTTATAGTGATATCACATCATTATTATTGGCGATATATTCCCAGTGCAATTTTATCACATTTCACGGATTATTAGGCACTTCTCATTGGCGGAGTTTTTCGGTGAATTACTTAAAGCGAGTTTTGTTTACAGGGGAAGCTGTTACGTTTGAAAATCCTGGGAATATTCGGGTAGAAACTATTACCAGCGGTAGCGCCAGGGGTCAACTGGTGGGGGGTAATTTATCAGTTTTAGCGGGGTTGGTGGGTTCGGAATATCTACCGAATTGGTCGGGAAAAATTCTATTTATTGAGGATATTAACGAGGATGTTTACCGGGTCGATCGCCTATTGACCCAATTAAAACTAGCCGGAATTTTAGATCAATTATCGGGGTTTATTTTCGGACAATGTAGCCGTTGTTCACCGGGGAGGGAAGGGGAATCATCTTTTAGCTTATGGGAAGTGTTAGTAGATCATATTCAACCCCTAGGAATACCCGCCTGGTATGGTTCAGCCATAGGTCATATTCGCGACCAATTTACCATAGCCATAGGTGGTATGGTAGAAATTAATAGCGATCGCGGAACTATCCAAATGCTAGAAGCCGCAGTTAGCTAAGTTAATTCAACCATTCTCCCTTAGCGATCGCCACCACTTTTCCCCCCACCATGACATCAATTTCATCCCCAACTTTTTGGGCTTTTAAAAATAGTAAAGAAGGGCGATTAATCTCATAACCCTGTTCCACACGCACATTAATCTCATCCCTATTATAATAGGAATTATGCACGAAATAAGCTGCCAGACAAGAATTAGCGCTTCCCGTGGCTGGGTCTTCGGCAATTCCTAAAGCCGGGGCGAACATCCTAGCGCTGATATCATTTTCCATGTCATAGGGTTCAGGACAAAAAACAAAAATCTCCTTAGCATTAGTGTTTTTAATAAACTCACCATAATGGTCTAAATTAACCTTAGCCTGTTTTAAAGCCCTTTGATTTTTGAGAGGGACGATTAAAAAAGGAATCCCCGTTGACACTTCTTGAATGGGAAAGTTATCGTCAAAATCCGCCATTTCCAAACCCAAAACCGGGGCGACATATGCCGGATTTAAACAATTATAAAAAACGGGATTACTGGGGCGCATCCATAACAACTCTTGGTCAGTGTTACCATTACTCCAAGTCACCGGAATTTGACCGACTCCCAAATTCAATACCACCTGATCAACAGGTTTTTTAATCATTTCCCGTTGAATAATATAAGCAGTTCCCAGGGTAGGATGACCCGCAAAAGGCAATTCTTTGGAAGGGGTAAAAATCCTGACATCATAGCCACCATCAACCATTCCCTCGGAACGGATAAAAGTAGTTTCTGAATAATTAATTTCCTGGGCAATTTCTAACATTTCCTCATCGGACAGAGAGGAAACACCCTCACCGAAGAAAACAGCGAGTTGATTTCCGGCATATTTAGCTTCTGCAAAAACATCAACGATGTAGAAATTCATAAAAACTAACTCTGAGAAGTTTTCAGACAGCTAATGGCTTCCAATAACCCCCGCGCCTTATTGAGGGTTTCCTCATATTCCTTTTCCGGTTGGGAGTCAGCCACAAGTCCAGCCCCCGCTTGTACAGAAACTTGATTTATACCATCTTCCCCCTGACGGACAATCATAGTGCGGATCGTGATAGCCGTGTTTAGTTGTCCCTCAAAATCATAATAGCCATAAACGCCGGAATATGGACCTCGGCGGCTAGGTTCCAACTCATTAATAATTTCCATAGCCCGAATTTTCGGCGCACCGCTAACAGTCCCAGCGGGAAAACAGGCTTTTAATAAATCCCAAGCAGTTTGATCATCTGCTAAGTCTCCCACCACATTACTAACAATGTGCATAACATGGGAATAGCGTTCGACGACCATCAACTGATCAACCATTACGGTTCCATTTTGGCAGACGCGCCCTAAATCATTACGTCCGAGGTCTACTAGCATAACGTGCTCGGCGATTTCTTTGGGGTCCTGTAGCAAATCTTGCTCTAGGTGTTGATCCTCCTGGGAGTTTTTACCACGGCGGCGGGTTCCAGCAATGGGGCGAACGGTGGCGCGCGCCTTTCCGTCAATGTTTTTTTCGGCTTTGACCATCACTTCCGGGCTAGATCCAATCATCTGCCAATCCCCAAAGTTAAAATAAGCCATATAGGGGGAAGGATTGATTAAACGCAGGGATCTATACAAGGAGAAAGGATCGCCTTGGTATTGTGCCGCCAGGCGTTGGGAAATGACGACCTGAAAGATATCTCCCGCCCTAATATAGTCCTTCGCCCGGTCAACAGCAGCACAAAACTGGTCGCGGGAGAAATTGCTGCTGTATTGGCGTGATGTTTCGGTATCATCAGATTTGTTGCTATCGGGGGGAGTCCATTGTAATAGGGTACTCTGACGAGATAGGGGAGATCTCAGTTTATCTACCAATTGAGTAACGCGATCGCAAGCCTGTTGATAGGCTGTTTCTGGGTCTGTTTCCCGCAGGTCAGCATAAGATATAGCCCAAACCTTGCGCTTCACCTGGTCAAAAATTAGTAAACTATCAAGCTGCATCCATAGGCCATCGGGTAAATCATCGTCTGTAAGGGGATAAATGGGGACTCGTGGTTCAATCCAGTTGATTAATTCATAACCCCAAAACCCGAACAGTCCCCCAATTCCCGGCGGTAGTTCTGGCAATTTGACAGGTTGATAGGGTTTAAGACAGTCAGCTAATACCTTAAACGGATCGCCTTGAAAATCTTGTTGTTGACCGTCCCTAAATTTTTGAATCATGCGATCGCCGCGGGCGGATAAAGTCCACAGAGGATCACAACCCAGAAAGCTGTAACGCCCAATTTTCTCCCCACCTTCGACTGACTCCAACAGGAAGCTGTAAGGTTGACCTGCACAAACCCGATACCACGCCGAAACTGGTGTATCCAAGTCCGCCACCCACTCCTGATAGACAGGAATGAAGTTACCCCTAGCCTGTAGTTGGCAGAATTGGGAGAAATCTGGAAAAATCATCGTTGTAATTTTTGGGAAAATTGGTAGCTGAATTTAATGCTACGGTGTATCAAAAATAACAGAAAATGCTGGTTTTTGGTGAAAAATCAGGAACCAGCAAACCTGATCTTATAGGGAGTTTACCTGTACTGTAGGGGTGGGTGCTACAAAAGCTCATTATCTGAATGAAAAGTCCGGTGAACCCGCCCCTACCCATAGACCCCTAAGACTCGTAGGTGGCTTTACCGCTGAATTTGACACTAGCTGGGTTGGGGTTGTCACCAATCTTGCGATCGATTTTTCCGTTGAACTCCCGACCTTCGTTAACTTTCTCAGGGAAAACGCCATCTTTGGGGTGGAGATATTCCATTTCGCCATTGGGGAAAATCCGATAGATTTTGAAATCCTCGATTTTCGGCTTGAATTTAGTCCGCAGTTGGGTTCCCAAGGCGAGACACTGCTCTTTGCGAGCCAGATAGAGCAAGTTTTCTCCCTCGTTCATAATAGCTGCGCCACCTGTGGGCATTTCAAACACCTGTTCTTTGGTGCTGGTCCAGGTAATGGCATATTTCTCCTCAACTTGGGCTTTGGTGAGAAGACCACCTGTGCTACCACCGAATTTGGGAGCTTTTCCTGTCAGTGTTTCTACCATAGAAAATTATCTCAAAGGTTTTTACGGGATCCTATCACTGATAATACCTTCTCAGTAGCGATCGTAAAGATCCGTTACACAGATATCCACAGCAGCCATAAAAACAGCCAAACCCTGCCCTAACCCCTCGCGCGCGATCGCTCGCACAGGTAGGGATTAGCGCCAGGGCTGGTCATGATTGAGCCTGAGCAAAACCGGAGAGGGTGGGATTCGAACCCACGAGGAGCTTGCACCCCTAACGAATTTCGAGTCCGTCGCAATCGACCATCTCTGCCACCTCTCCAGGCATTTCCAAGCTCATTAATCATTATAGCATTTCCCAGGGAAATTTCAACAAAAAAGCTGTAGGTCTTGGTTGGCCAACAGACACAGAAAAGCACCCCACTCTAATGCTGCGAACTGGTTGGACTCCATTTTAGAGATCGGCGGTTACTTCTGCTGATTTTCTAATTGCATAGGGATTCGGGATCAACTCCCCCCTGATACTCGCAGGTAAAACCATTTACACACCAGGAAGCCATATCGACTTCTGGAAGGTGAACAATATCAGAACAACTCGGTTGCCAGATCTGGCTAAAAAAAGCCCAAAGTATGGCTCTGCTGAGGTCTAATATGGTTTTGATCAGAGATTCTGTGTTCCCGGGTATCCCGGATTCTTCTACTAATTCCATTTCAGGCCAAATCCCATGGGCTCCTAACATGATTTTAGCCATCCATTGGGCCCTGGGAAGGTGGGTATCTGAGGTGAGGATTTTTACATGGCGCGCACCCCATTGGGTGAGTAAGGGTTGACTAAACATATAATTCCCGAAGGTGGAGTTGGCACATTTTTCTAACCAAACTCCTTGGCTGGGGGCTTTGTTGCGCTCAAATAGCTTGACAATGCAGGGATCGTCGGAACCTTTAGAAATGATAATGGGGATTTGTGGATATTCTGTGGCTAGTTGGGAAACATAGATTTCTCGGCGGATACTTCCCCCCAATACTAAGAAGGTATCAACGGGTTCTCTAGCGGACGATCGCATTATTAACAGGTGATTGACCAGTCCTAGACTCATGAATAACATTAAGGCGCACGCTGCTATGAGCAAAATTTTGACTCGGCGGCGCGCGCCTTGTCTAATCAACCTGGGGGTGTTCTGAGGCTTACTCATCTAAGGCGTACCAAATCCTACTGCTATAATGTCAAGTTGTGGAGACTTCCGCAGGCTGATACGGAATCCAATTAATAGCATGAGCATACCCAAAATTTGGCAACAATTTTTTTTCTTAGGTTCCCTAAGTTTCACGGTGACTGTCTCTACGATGGCTGCTGCTGAATCTCCTAGTTACCAACAACAACCCAGGAATGCTTATCCTCAAGAGTTTGTCAGCAATTATGTGAGCAATTGTCGTGAGCGATCGCAGAGGTCAGGGCTAACCCCCCAACAAGCGCAAACTATCTGTCAGTGTACCATTTTTGAGTATCAAGATCGATTTTCGATTGAGGAGTTTGTGGACATCGTACAGCAACTTCAGGAAACTGGACAAGCCCCAGATGAATTGGTGGATGTAGCTTTAACCTGTAGTGCGAAACTGGACAATAATTAAGGGGATGATGGTAAGGGCGCTATGACTAATCATTAGCGCCCTGAAACCGTCATAAGAAGTCGAAATAACTCGCGTCAATATCCAAAAAGAAATTATCCTGAATAACGGCTAACAGTTGCTGAGTACCATCTAGGGTGGTCTGAATAATTGCCGTTCCTTCTGGTAGACTAACATTGGTAGCAACAGATAGCTCCTGGGATGGAACTAATTCATGATTTTCTCTGCGTCCCCGTAACATCACCGTATCTTTCTCTGGGTCAAAATCACCGATCAGGGTGTAACCTCTTCCGGCGCGACTTATTCCCACTAGGGTATCATTTCCTTGGTCACCAAATAACAGATCATTACCACTACCGCCTACTAGGTAGTCGTCTCCCTGACCGCCATAGATGGTATCATTACCGCCGTCACCATAAATTGTATCATTGCCCTGGTTGCCAAATAACAGGTCGTCATCTGCGCCACCGTAAATGATATCATCACCGATATCGCCGAATATGGTATCTCTACCTTCAGCCCCTGATAAGATATCATTACCCTGACCGCCATAAATCAGGTCATCTCCCCCTTGACCATCTATGAAATCATCACCCATAAATCCGTAAATGGTATCATTACCGCCGCGACCTAGGATGACATCATTCCCATTGGTTCCAAATAACTCATCGTCATTGTTAGTACCAATTTGAGTCGTGGCTGGACTCAGGGGAGGCAATTGATCAAAATGATTCTGAAGCAGGAAAACATTATTGCCAGGACCACCAAATAAGGTATCTATCTCATCTGTCGATACACGGGGAGGTACAGGGGTTGACGGGGTTGACGGGGTTTCGGTATTGGTTAGATTTAGAATTAGGTCTTCCATGGGTATAAAAAATAAACAACAACTCGGACTTGGACTATGTTTTCTGCTACCCTGATTTTAGCTCAGGAAATTTGGCTAAAAATCCGATATTTGGGTCGGCATGGTCATTTACTTGTACAACATGAACATTCTGGCGATTTATTAAGAAAATATAAAATAATTTTCCTCTAAATCAAAGCAGAAAACGTCCTTGACTAGGGCAATTAAGTCAAAATCTCCTTGGCGATTTTGGTCGACAATTGCTGTACCGGGGGGTAATTGTTCGGGGGAAGGTTAGAGTCGAAAAGTTCCTCGGAAGTCCGTTAACTGGATGATATCCTCATCCAGAGCAAAGTGATCAATTAATGTATAACCAGGAACTCGATCGCTAATACCCATTAAGTATCATCCCCCCTATCACCCAATAACAGGTCGCTACCTGTTTCACCTACGAGAGTCATTACCTTGACCTCCGTAAATGGTATCATCATCTCGGTGCTAGTATTAGGTATCTGTACCAAAGTTGAAGACAGATTCAAAAGCGGCCAACAACGGTTCAAGTGTCGTGATTGTGGACCACAGTTTGTTGAAAACCCCACCAAAAAGGTGATTCACCAAGGAACACGGTCTCTGATTGACCGTTTGCGGACTGAGGGAATTCCCCAGGCTGGAATAGCAGGAGCCGTCCAAGTGCCTGAACCCTGGCTGCCAAACTACGTTAATCAGAAATATGTCTCTGTACGCCGCCAAGTCCAGGTAAGGCTCAAAAAAAAGGGGGTTTAACAATACCTTGAGGCAAGGAGTGTCTCGCTTAGTAGGCAAGGCCTTGTCCTTTTCCAAGTGTTGGCAGAATCACATTAGTGCCTAATGGTATTTTATCGATCGCCACAAGGCATCATTACTTCTTTGAGGAATGCCCAAAAGTCCCATATTTATGGATTTCGGTAATAATTAAAACTGGAGACTGTGTGATTTTCATCATAGCAATTAGTTACCCCTCAACCAAAACTCCAGTGGCGCACAATCAAACACCCATTCTAAGCCAAAATTATTAATAGTTTTGACTAAAATAATATCGTCCAAATTAACCTGATCTAACTTTAAGCTAAAATGCCATTGGTGGTCATAATTATCTGAGCAGGTAATTGTTTGCCGATAAACTAAGAGAGTATTTAGATAAACCAAAATTTCGGAAACCTGACCACCAGGGTTAATTTCGGAAACCCAACCCCCCAATTCCAAAACCCCATCAGCGGTAAGATGACAATGTTCAATTTTTCCTATAGGATGATGATAATATCGAAAATTCTCCCAAGTCATGGTCGGATTTTTCGCCAAAATATATAGGTCTTGATACCGACAAATTCCCTGCGGTATGCGATGATAAACAGCCTGATGGTCGGAAATATCAGCAATGGTATTAGCGACAAAATTTTCGCCGACATAACTGGTTCCATATTCCCCCAAGTCCAAAGTTCTGCTTTCACTATTCAGACAAAATAATAACTCGGAATCATCAATCATTAAATGAGATGGTAATAAACTGCGATCATGGACGCTAAATAATAATAAACCGTTGGGATTAAGTAAGTTATATAACACCTTTAACCATTGGGAAAAGGTAGCTTTAGGGAGATGGCTAAAAAAGGAACAAGCCAAAATCACATCAAAACTCTGACTACAAAGATAGTCTTTTGGCTGAGAGGTAGACACAATACCATTAACGCCAAATTGTTCAACCTGAAACTTTACCCCCTCGGCATAAATATCAGAAATCCAGACTTTATCTGAGGGTATTTCTTGCACAAAAAACCTGGTAGAGCGACCATAGCCACTAGCAAAGTCTAAAAAGGCACTGATTTTATGAAAGCTGCCAAAATGCCAATCAACGACTTGTTTGACGGCATCAAAAATGCGAATGCCATTGCTATAGTAACGAATTATAGCGCGTTCAGGGCTGCCTTGATTTTGGAGGGCGAATAAATACATCTCATCCTGATTGTCAATGGTTGAATTAAAGCGATCAGGAAACTTAACTTGATTGTGAACAAATGTTTTAATGGCTGGCATTTCAGCACCGGATATGGTATAATTCATACAAGATAATCCTCCAATATTGTGATATTTAGCTGGTGGAGACAGTCTAGCAGACTGGTTAGCACATCTCAACCGGAAGGGGCTGGGTCTGGAATGGGGATCCATGGTGGAGTTGAGAAAAAAGGTGATCGGAGGTTGTAAGATAAGATCAAGCTGTTGTTAACAACCCGATTCAAGATCATGAAAGTCTATGTCTTGCTGTTCAATGCCGGGACTGATAATGAGGGAATCCATACAATTCAGATGGGCGATCGCAATAAGGTGTTAATGTTTGAGGAGGAAGACGATGCCATCCGCTTTGGTGGTTTGTTGGAAGCCCAAGATTTCCCCAGTCCCTGTATTGAGGGAATTGATGATGATGAAATCAAAGAATTCTGTCGCAGTGTAGATTATGATTGGGAGCTGATTCCGTCTGGGGCTTTAGCGATTCCTCCAGAAAATAATGTGGAGGAGTTGGAGTGGGAAAAGCAAGGCAAAACCCAAGACGAAAGGGACTCAGAGGAATCTTCAGAATTCCCATCAGACGAACTCGACAGCATTCGCCGTCGCCTAGAAGGTTTACTTTAGCCTGATAACTTGTGAAGGACCAACAGCAAAACATGACTAATTTGGAAACGCGGGGCCATTTATTGACGGAACAGGCTAATGCGAGTAGCGAAAACCTCGATCGCCTGACTTCCCTAGAATTGGTGGATTTGTTCAACCGCGAGGATGTCAGAACTTTACTGGCGATCGCCCATGCCCGCGAATCCCTGGCCCTAGCCATCGACATAACTACACAATCCCTAAAAAAAGGGGGGAGGTTATTTTACGTCGGGGCGGGTACGAGTGGCCGTTTAGGGGTGTTAGATGCGGCTGAATGTCCGCCCACCTTCTGTAGTCCCCCGGAACTGGTACAGGGGATTATTGCGGGGGGCGCAGGGGCATTAATTCGTAGTTCGGAAGAATTAGAAGATAGGGCGACAGATGGGGAAAAAGCGATCGCCCACCGCCAAATCACGGAGTTAGATATCGTCCTAGGAATTACGGCTGGCGGCACAACTCCCTATGTTTATGGGGCGCTACAAGCAGCGAAAAGTCGAGGGGCAAAAACGATATTTATGGCTTGTGTTCCCAGGGAACAAGTGACCTTTGATGCTGATGTAGATATCCGCCTTTTAGTAGGTCCAGAAATCCTGGCGGGTTCGACTCGTCTGAAAGCGGGAACTGTCACCAAAATGGCATTAAATATCATCTCAACCAGTGTGATGGTGAGGCTAGGAAAAGTCTACGGTAATCGCATGGTTGATGTGGCGGTGACGAATAATAAATTACGCGATCGGGCGATGCGTATTTTAATTGATTTAACAGGTATGACTCGCTCACAAGCGGCAGAATTATTAGAACGCAGTAATAAATCGGTGAAATTAGCCCTATTAATGTATTGGACTGATTTAGATGCTTCAGGGGGAATTCAACTGCTTGATGAATGTCAAGGACAATTGAGAGATGCGGTGTTAAAGCATCAAAAAACCATCAAAAATAATTAGCAGTCAACTATCTATTTCCAACTTAATGGTTCCCCTCACGCTCAATCCATCTCCCCAGTGGGGGGACTTTGATATAACTCCTCTATCAATTATCAATTAATGAGTGACTTTAACCGGTCGGAATGGCATGGTATTCTTAACCTGAAATATTCCCAAAATAATGGGATTACCCAAGTAGTTAATAAGTATACGATCGCGCCCTATAAAATCCAACGCCCTTTTTATCCGCCAGGGGAGGAAATTTGCCAGAGTGTAGCATTACATACAGCGGGGGGAATGGTGGGGGGCGATCGCCTATCGCAGAACCTGCATTTACAAGCGGATACGAAAGTTTTATTAACTACGGCGGCGGCGAGTAGAGTTTATCGTAGCACGGGAAAAACTGCCAGCCAAAATGTTAAGATTAAACTAGAAAAAGGCGCTTATTTAGAATATCTGCCCCGAGAAACCATCATTTTTAATGGTGCTATTTATCGTCAAGATTTACGGGTAGAATTAGCCCCAGAAGCGACCTGGTTAGGATGGGAAATTACCCGGTTTGGTCGTTCAGCCAGGGGGGAAAAATTTATGGAGGGAGAGTGGCGATCGCACACGGAAATATGGCAAAATGAGAAACCCCTATGGATAGATAGACAATGGCTTCCTGGGGGTGAAACCATTTTAGAGAGTCCCCACGGCTTAGGAGGATGGCCTGTGGTTGCTACCCTCACCTGGGTAGGTGAACCTGTTTCCAAAGAGACCCTAAACCATGTTAGAATGCTGTGGGGTGAACACCAAAGGGAAGGGGAAGCCGGGGCGACTCAACTGTTATCAGGGTTATTGTGTCGTTATCGTGGTCCGTCTAGCCAAGAAGCGATCGCCTGGTTTACTGAAATTTGGCAGTTATTACGCCCCAATTTATCAGGAAAAAACATCACCAAACCGCGAGTTTGGAATGTTTAATAACTGGACTCATTTAAGGAGTTGTGAATGCAACTATCACCCCAAGAAAAAGATAAACTACTAATTTTTACTGCCGCCTTAGTAGCGGAAAGACGTAAAGCCAGGGGAGTTAAATTAAACTATCCCGAAGCTGTCGCCTACCTATCTGCTGCCATTTTAGAAGGGGCGCGAGATGGTCGAACTGTGGCGGATTTAATGAGTTATGGAACGACTCTATTAACTAAAGATGATGTGATGGAAGGGGTAGCGGAAATGGTGGACGAGGTACAGGTAGAAGCGACGTTTCCCGATGGTACGAAATTGGTAACAGTTCATAATCCCATCCAATAAAACAATCACTATTTAATTAACTATGATTCCCGGAGAAATAATCGTTAAACCAGGAGAAATCGAACTTAATTCGGGTCGCGAAACTGTGAAAATTCATGTAGCTAATACAGGCGATCGCCCCATCCAAGTCGGTTCTCATTTCCACTTTTACGAAGTTAATCCCGCCTTAGAATTTGCCCGAGAAACGGCTAGGGGAATGCGGTTAAATATCCCCGCTGGTACAGCCATCAGATTTGAACCCGGAGATAACCGGGAAGTCGAATTAGTGACTGTAGCCGGAAGTCGTGAAATTTACGGTTTTAATGGGTTAATTAATGGCACATTATCACCCGAAGTTAAGCGGGAAAAACGCAAAAAAGATAAGTCTAAAAAAAAGCCTAAGTAAATCTGGTGAGTTAACCCGCCGCCAGCTTGAAAATAGCTATATTGTGATTAATTAGGAGCCAAAAATGAGTTATCGCATGGATAGACAAGCCTACGCGGAAACCTTCGGACCGACGGTAGGCGATCGCATTCGATTAGCCGATACAGAACTATTTATAGAAGTTGAAAGAGACTTAACTACCTACGGAGATGAGGTCAAATTTGGGGGTGGTAAAGTAATTAGGGATGGTATGGGACAATCTCCCATTTCCAGGGAAGATGGCGCGGTTGATGTGGTAATTACTAACGCCCTAATTTTAGACTGGTGGGGAATTATTAAAGCTGATGTGGGTATTAAAGACGGTAAAATCTGCAAAATTGGTAAAGCGGGAAATCCCTATATTCAAGACAACGTTGATATTATTATTGGTCCGTCTACAGAGGCGATTGCTGGAGAAGGTAAAATCCTAACTGCTGGCGGAATTGATAGCCATATTCACTTTATTTGTCCCCAGCAAATTGAAACAGCGATCGCCTCTGGAATTACCACCATGTTAGGGGGTGGGACTGGACCCGCCACCGGAACTAATGCCACCACCTGTACTCCCGGACCATGGAATATTCATAGAATGCTACAGGCGGCGGAAGCCTTCCCGATGAATTTAGGATTTTTAGGGAAGGGAAACAGCGCCCAACCCCAGGGCTTAGTTGAACAGGTAATGGCGGGCGCAATGGGTTTAAAACTTCATGAAGATTGGGGAACTACACCAGCGGCGATCGATGTTTGTTTAACAGTTGCGGATAAATATGATATTCAAGTAGCTATTCACACAGATACCCTGAATGAGGCGGGCTTTGTAGAGAATACCATAGCCGCGTTTAAAGACCGGGTAATTCACACCTACCACACGGAAGGCGCGGGGGGTGGTCATGCGCCAGATATCATCAAAGTTTGTAGTTATAAAAATGTCCTGCCTTCCTCGACGAACCCCACCCGTCCTTATACTGCAAATACCCTAGAAGAACATTTAGATATGTTGATGGTTTGTCACCATCTCGATCGCCATATTCCCGAAGATGTCGCCTTTGCCGAGTCCCGCATACGTCGGGAAACGATCGCCGCCGAAGATATCCTTCACGACCTAGGCGCATTTAGTATGATAGCCTCGGACTCCCAAGCTATGGGAAGGGTAGGAGAAACCATTATCCGCACTTGGCAAACCGCCCATAAAATGAAGGTACAAAGGGGGTTATTACCATCCCCAGAAAATGCGGCAGAAACCCATGATAATTTCCGGGCTAAACGCTACATTGCTAAGTATACCATTAATCCTGCTATTGCCCATGGAATTAATGATTATGTCGGTTCGGTTGAAGAGGGTAAATTAGCAGATTTATGTCTATGGAAACCGGCATTTTTTGGAGTTAAACCGGAAATCGTGATTAAAGGGGGGGCGATCGCCTGGTCACAAATGGGAGACCCCAACGCCAGTATTCCCACACCCCAACCCATTTATATGCGTCCGATGTTTGCTAGTTTTGGAGGCGCGATATCTGCCACATCCTTAACCTTTGTTTCCCAGGCTTCTTTAGAGGGTAAAACTATGCAAAAACTGGGTTTAAAAAAAGCAACAGTTCCCGTATCTAATACCCGCCATTTGAGCAAATTAGACATGAAATTAAACGATAGTTTACCCCAGATCGAAGTAGATCCAGAAACCTACGAAGTCACGGCAGACGGGGAACTACTAACCTGTGAACCCGCCACAGTTTTACCCATGGCGCAGCGCTATTTCTTATTCTAACTTCACCCTTTAGGCAAGGTTGACAAACTCTCCCAGAAGCAGGTAGAATAAATTAAGATAAGGTGGCAACGATCGCACAGTTACGTCCGTTAGCCTTAGCGCGATATAAAGCCCCATCAGCCGCCTTGATTACAGCCATTGGGGTAGTTCCATGTTGAGGAAAACAAGCAACTCCTATAGAGGCGGTGAGGGTGTTTAAATTTTGACCGTTATGGTTGAGATGGAGTTGGCTAATAGCAGTGCGGATAGCTTCAGCCCGATCGCAGATAGCGGGTAAAGACAATTCTGGCATAATTAGAGTCATTTCCTCGCCGCCATAGCGACAAGCAATATCTGAACCGCGCACACTGTTTTTCAATACTTCAGCAACCACCTGTAAGACATAATCCCCTGCATCATGACCAAAGGTGTCGTTAAACTGCTTAAAATGGTCTATATCTAGCATGATCACACCAATGGGGTGCTGTTGACGTTGGGCGCGGAGAATCTCTTGATTAAAGGATTCTTCCAAATAGCGGCGGTTAAATAATCCAGTTAATGGATCTCGGATACTCTGATTTTGGAGGGTTTCTCGGAGGTTTAAATTAGCGATCGCTAAACTTAACTGTTCCGATACAGTGCGGGCTAATTGCTGTTTTGGTTCAGATCAAGCCGTGGCGGTTTTGGTAGCTAGATAAAATCATCCCAAAGTTTCCCCCTGAGCTACCATGGGAATACAAAGGGTAACCGCCAATTCTGTAGTGTTTTGGATATGCTGACACCGAGGACTTGAGCGTTGATTTCCTACTTCATAGGGACGACCCCGGCGCAGTCCCCAACAATGCTTAGGGTCAAAATCAACTGCTGAATGCAAATCAGACCCCCACCGAGCCACATTTTCAACCCGGTTGCGGGAACTACAGGTTCTAAACAGACCACCCGAACACTCTGGGAAGAGTAAGGTGCGACTGGGCGGGCGATCGCCTCATAAGCCTCATCGACATTGTTACAAGCCTGCAAAAATTCGTTAATTTCACCCAAAATCACCATCTCTTGGTGACGCTGCTTGAGATCATCTAACCTTTGTTCCAACTCTTGATTAACTTGTTGGAGAGCCTTTTCTGACTGTTTAGTTCGGGTCACGTCCCGGAAAGTGACCGCAAAACCATCCCCCAATTTAACCGCCACATTTTCAAACCAACAGTCAATGCCATCATGTTGATAATGAAACTCATACTGGAAAGGTTCGCCGGACTCCACCACTTGGACTAATGCATCAAATAAACCATCAGTTTGATTTCCCGGCATTTCTTCTAATAATTGTTTACCGATTAATTTGGGAGGCGATCGCCCCACCAATTTGCCAGCCGTGGGATTAGTCAACAACCAGATAAAATCCACTATTTCCCCAGTCTCATCCCGCAGAGAACGAAAAGCCATAATCCCATCAAGGGAACTATTTAATACACTAGCCAACTGCGCCTCAGAAGTTTGTAAAGCCTCCTGTATTTCCACCATGTGGGTGATATCTGTCACCAGTTTAATGCAGCCGTCATATTGCCCCATATCATCAAACAAAGGTGTAGCAGAAACCAAAGCCCAGACCACTTTACCATCACGGTGGCACAGCTTGGCGCGATGTTGACCCATTATACCCTGATGACGCTGGTTTAGATAAATTTCAGCCATCGAAGATCCTTCTGTGTCGATCAAATCTAGGAAAGACATTCCCAGCATATCCGTGACAGAATAGCCTAGCATTTTTGCCATTTGCTGATTGACAAAGCTGGTGTGATCTGTCTTATCTAAAACCCACACTCCCTCCTGGGTGGTTTCAATAATGGTGCGATATTTGGCTTCACTGTATTTGAGGGCTAATGAGCGCCTGTTTGCGATCAGTAATATCGTAATTAATCCCCGTCATCGCTCCGGGTACCGTCACTATCGCGCTGGACTATGCCTGCCCCTCGCAACCAACGCTTGATTCCATCGGGTCTAACAATACGAAATTCTACATTAAAAAAATTATCTTGGGCTATGGCTGCTTTGATAGCCTTTTCAACCTCGGTAATATCATCTCGATGGACGAGATTAGCCCAGTCTTGATAGACTACTTTACCCTGGCAACCTTGCAACCCAAAAATCTCATACATCCGCTGATCCCAGTTTACCGTATCTTTGAGATCCCAATCCCAAGTCCCAATTTGACCTGCTTCTAGGGCGAGGGAACCGATCGCCACTAACCAAAGATAGGGCCCATCTTACAAGGTGCATGGTTCACTCTAAGGACCACCTCTCATCCTCTACCGCCTCTACCACAATGCCACCATTCCCATGCAAGTCGATTTCGTACAATAAAACGCGATCGCATTTTAGTAATCTTTGCACCTCATCCGCTGTGGTCTGTAGAATTTCCTTGAGTTTCAGCGATCGCCGAATCCGTAGCGCCATAGTTGCGATGATATGATCCCAAGTCTCTCTGATTTCCTCGCTGTCGCGCGGTTCCTTACAACCATTCCTCACCTGGTCGGCCCATTGACTATTTAAATCTCTGAAGGGTTGATTATTCATCTATAACTAGCAAATGCGTTGAGGGCTAACCTGGTGGCAAAAAAGTCTATACAATGGCAATCATGGCAATAATTTTAATATTTGTAATAATTGTAACTGATTACCTCCAAAAATTAAAATCCCTCCTCCCTCAGTGGCGATACTTGCTTTTTTTAGCGGCTGATGCTATCATATTAGATAATACAGATATCCACTAAATTATTTTTTTGGGAAAATAACCATTATTTAAGATTATGTAAATATGATATCACTAATCGCCGCCGCCTGTCAACCCCTCTGGCCGATTTCGGCGGGCTATTTTTTAAAAAAATTGACCAAAAAATCAACCCGAGATAATTTAACTGTAGAATAGAAGCAGGGAAGCCACAGGAGGAAATGATGATAATTAACCTAATTTGTAAGTTTATTCAAATGGTCAATTCATGCACCTTGTCGGCGAGTCTTTCGGGTTCTCCGGAGAGAGGAAATAGCAAAATATTAGGGATGTTAGGATTATCAATCAACTCGGGCAATCGATTCAATTGTCTCTCGGTAATGGAAATACCATCAGAGGCTTCGACATAGACCATTTCATCATCAAAATTTTCTTCAGCATAAACCTGGATAAAAAAGCGATCGACCCCCCATGCTTCTAGGTCTGCGGCAAAATACTGTTTTGCCCAATAGGGGTTATGGTGGCAGATATCAAAACTAACTGAGGGGTTAGCGGCTTTCATTTGTGCAATCATATTGCGGACAAAATTAGTTAATTTAGGAGTGCGATCGATTTGACCGGGTAACTCATCATGATAACCCAAATAATCATCCCATTGTACAGCATCAATGGTGGGGTATTTTTGGACAAATTCAACCACAATATCAGTAAAAAATTGAGCAACTTCTGGGATACCCACATTCAAGACATAATGATCAACTCCTGGGTGAGTGCGATCGACTCCTGGGACGATCCAACCTCTCTGGACTGCCCAATCAAAGGCGTGACTATTTTCATCTATTTTAATGCCTTTTTCAAAGTAAGCATGAACTTCCATGCCGTGTTTATGGGCTTCATCAATCAACCAATCAATCCATTCTTCTTCAAACAAATTTTGACAGCTACTATAACCAAATTTTGCCTGCATTACTTGACTTTCATACATGGTACAAGCGTTACCCCATACCCCATGAATAATGGTATTAATACCGCGATCGCGATAGTAGCGAACCCTAGCCCTAATGGTTTCTTCGCTAGCGTTATTTGTGGCTTGATAACGACTTAAATAAATGCCTCTAATGGGTTTACCTTCCCAGGTATTGAGTGGGGATGATGGTATAGGGGAAGGTGGCTTGATGGTTGGTGATTTGGGTGGCGTTTCCGGTTGGGCTTCCGGTTGTGGTTGGGATTGTGGTTTCGGTTCAGGATTGGTAGTCTGAGGAATTTCTGGAATATTTGGTAAAGTAGGCGGTGATTTATCAGTGGAAGTTGCCCAAGTATTCAAAAATGGAATATCGGCGATAATCTCATGATTGAAAAACCTACTAATTTCCAAGTTATCTCGCTGTGTAAATAGCCAATAACCGCCGCCCAAAAACAGCAGAATTACTGAAAAGGGAATACTGGCACATCCACAGCCTCCAGGTTCTCGTTTTTGATTAGACATGATTTGTTAATGAGTGCGAAACTACTTGAGAATATCGGCGATACTTTAATTATTACCTAAAAACCTGATTTCTGCCAACTGGCTATATTACTTAGGGTCTGTGGGTTGGCTGAAAATGATGGTAATGGCGATCGCATGATGTATAATGGTAGGGTCCAAGTGTGTCCACGGATTAGGGATACCTGCATACAGACCGTTGTAGAAGCTGCTACAGGTTGTTCGCTTCAAAGATTCCCCTCACCCTCAATCCCTCTCCCACCCGGGTAGAGAGACGAGTGAAGACGTATTGCATAATTACTGAAAGGGCTGTATACTTCGGATTTAATCCGGAAAAGATTGGCAACAACCGTAAAGTACCATAATCCTATAGCTAGGAATACTAACTGAATCGCTGAATACTCAAAATTTAGTCTTGAAGGTTTGGGGGGGATAAAAACAACTTCCGAAAACTGTCAACCTAAATTGATGTGAAAGGAACAGCAAAGCAATTATTTTTAATATGAAAATACTCTCTAACTGGCAATACAAAGTTCTGATATTAGTAGCTATATGCTTGGCAAGTATTTTGATTTTTACCCCCTCAGTAAAAACTCAAGATGCGCCCATTTTTGTCTCTTCAGAATCTCTAGTAAATCTGGCACAATTAAGCAGTGCTGAAACTTCGCCTGATAGTAATAGTTGGGATTTAGACTTGACTGAAGCTGGGGCAGATTATGATATTATTGAACTGCAAAAACGCTTACAAGAAAAGGGGTATTATCTAGGGGCGATCGATGGCATTTATGGGGAAAAAACCAGAGAAGCTATTTCTAACTTTCAACTCAGTATAGGCTTAGAAAGCACTGGTATAGTGAATCAAGAAACCTGGGATTCTTTACTAGGAAATTCTGCGGCAGTTTCCCAGGCAAACCAGTCATTAAACTCCATGTCGCCAGACTTGCAAAAAATCATGGATAGAGGAGAGTTAATCGTCGCGATAAATCAAGAAGATTCGCCGCCTTTTTTTGCGGAAGATGCCAACGGTGAATTAATCGGATTAGATGTGGCGATCGCCAAAGGAATCGCCAGAAATTTAGGAGTAAAAGTTACCTTTAATCGTCGTGCCAATACCTTTAATGAAGTGGTAAATTTAGTTTCTCAAGGTGAGGCAGATATGGCGATTTCTAAACTGAGTCAAACCTTAGAAAGGGCAAAAATTGTTTCATTTTCTCATCCCTATTTAACTATGCGCCATGGTCTCTTATTAAATCGCCTGCAATTAACTCAAGCGCTAAGAAATAGAGATTTAGTTGAGTTTTTGAGAGATTTTGAAGGAAGGATGGGTGTGATTAATGCCTCTTCTTATGAGAGATTTGCCATGGACAAATTTCCCAAAGCTACCATTATCAGATATTCCAATTGGGACGATTTAATTAAAGGTGCAATGATGGGAGATATACTAGCAGCATACCGGGATGAGTTGGAGGTTAAAAAGATTCTGATTAATTACCCCAATGTAGCTTTAAATTTTCAAACTGTCGCGTTAACAGATACCCAAGATCCGATCGCGATCGCTTTACCGTGGTCTAGTAATCACCTGTTAAAGTTTGTGAATTTGTATCTGACAATGAACGAAAAACAATATACAGTTAGTCAGTTATTAGAAGATTATTCTGATTTGTTAGTGTCCCCCTCTCAGTCTCGTCAACTCAACTCACAAAATTAACAAAAATACCCATTGATAAAATATGAATTTTTACAGCGTCTCTAAGCAGTTAATTAAAATCCTAAAAAATCCCTGGTCGATTGTTCCTTCTATCCTTCTGGGTTTATATATTGGCATTGTTCATAAAGATATTGCCTTGTTGTTAACCCCGTTGGGAGAACTATATCTAATTCTCCTCAAAATGTGCGTTTTACCGTTGTTATTTTCAGCCATAACAATGAGTGTGGGTAAGCTGATTTCTAGTCATGAAGCCAATAAATATGTGAAACGGATTTTAATAGCATTTTCGGTGAGTTTATTCGGGGTTAGTATCATCGGCGCAACAGCCGCATTTTTAACTAATCCTGGGGGTAATTTAGAGGATTCTACCCTCGCAGCTTTGGGGGTAGTTGTGAATACTTCTGAGTTAGATTTTGAGTTATCTTTGACGGGTCCAATTATCGAAAATAGGGAAGAATCACTGCTGATATCTTTTTTGTTTAACTTAATTCCTGAGAATATTTTTGCATCTCTAAGCCAGGGTAATTCTCTGGAAATACTATTTTTTTCCATTGTATTTGGTATCGCTATGGGATATTCACAATCACCCGCCAAGGAGGATGTATTTAAGATTTTAGAAACCTTATTTAATACATCCAAAAAGTTAATTGATTGGATTATTTTATTCCTCCCTTTTGGTTTGTGTTTCCTGTTGGCTTCCCAAATGGCAACTACTGGTTTTGGGATTTTGGTAGCTATGCAAAATTTTGTAGTGATTGCCATTGTAGCTTTTATAATTATATACATTATCAGTACCCTGGTAATTTGGCATAAGTCTGGCTATGGTTTTGGTCAGGTTTTGATGGTCTTAAAAGAACCGACAATTTTAGCTTTAGCAACTCGTAGTAGTTTTACCTGTTTACCTTCTGCTATTTCGGCTTTAGATGAACACTTAAACTTCGATAAACAAACAGTTAATTTAGTCATTCCCCTAGCGATAACGGTGTGTCGATTTGGTCCGGTGGCTTATTTTGCGACAACTTCGGTGTTTGTGGCGCAACTCTATAACTATGAATTTAACCTGTCGAGTTTTGTAATTATCATTATCGCTTCTATTTTAGCAGGAATGGCCACGGCGGGGGCGACAGGAATTTTAACGCTGACCCTGTTGGATCTAATTTTAAAACCTTTAGGATTACCCCTAGAAGCTATACTGGTATTATTAATTGCGATCGACCCTATTATTGACCCTTTCCGAACTTTAACTATTGTACACACGGGAATAGCAGCGACAGCAGCGATCGCTGATACTCACCCACTTTCAACTGAAAAAACCACAACCTTAGCGCTTTCTCAAGATACTACTATCGAATAATTGATAACTATTTAAGGGGACTTGATATTTCGGGAATATTCTCATAGCCAAATGCTAAATCTAATGTCAAATTCGCCATAATTTCCAAGGGATCTATTGCTATTAATGAAGTTTTATCCAGTAATTTTAAGGCTACAGAAATCTCTGTACATCCAGCAATTAATAATTCTGCACCTTGGCTTTCCAGCCATTTTATAGCGGTTTTTAATATGTGAATAGGGGGTGGCAAAATTTGAACTCCTGTGGCTTTAATTCCCCAAATTGGATGGTAAATAGCATTCATAATATCTTGCTGTAATTCTGAGTTTAAAGCCGGGGCGATCGCTGTCAATCCCGCCGCCGTTAAACTATCCTGATAGAGATGGGCTTGTAAAGTGCCATCGGTAGCCAAAATTCCCACGCGATTAAGTCCAGGATAATGGAGTTTAATAAATCTAACTGTCTCCTGCATAATATGAATCCAGGGAATATTTAACTGAGGCTGTACCAGATTATAAAATCCGTGGGAAGTGTTACAGGTAATCACCAAAAAATCTGCCCCAGCCACTTCTAATATTTTACCATATTTGACCAACCAAGGCACACAACTTGGCTGATTTCCTAGTAAACTTTGGGTGCGATCGGGAAGGTCTGTAGCATTAATTAAAAACCAAATCGGGTGTTGGCGATCGCCACAAGCACCGCGAGTGGAATTTAAAGCCAGTAATAGCCGTTCAAATTCTATATGTGCTAAAGGACCCAATCCGCCAATAATTCCGGGGATAGCTTGTTGTTGAAAGATAGGTTGATTGTTCATTGAAATCATGTAATAATTAGGAATAAAGACATTTAATTAAATGGCGGTGGGTTATCAATCAGATCCCAAGGATTAGATTCTAGTTCAGGAGAAAAGGGTGTTAATTGTCTACCTGATGGGGTGTCTGAATCGGGGGTGTCTGAATCGGGGGTGTCTGAATCGGGGCTGATCAAAGGTGCAGGTTCTGGTTGAGGAAGAAGCACCCTTTCAATCAAAATGGAACGTTGAACCTGTTTCCCGTCAGTATTAGTGACTCTGAGAGTCAGGGTATCTTGTCCGGACTGAGGCGCAATGGGATAGGTCAAATTTCCACGGTTAGGAACCACACCTGGAACCGGGAGTAACTCGGTTTGTAGGTCGCCACTACCACTAACTTCCCATGATAAATTCAAAGGTGATGGAGAAGTTTCAGGGTCTATAATAACGACATATTTTAGGGGAGCATCCTCACCATTAATTTGAAAATTATTGATTTGAGGAGGAGCAACGGGGCGTGGTCGGATACGAATGCGATCGCTTTTAACAGATGTGGCATTGGCGGCTAAATTACTCTGATTAACAGGTATTAACTCAAAGATATAATCTCCGGGTTCTTGGGCGGAAGTGGGAACATTACGACAGGTAAGCTGTTCAGCATTTAACTGGCAGTTATTCTGAAGAACTGGGGGAATACTACCATTAAAAGGATAGAGAACTTCGGGAACTGTGACAATTCCCTCTGGTGAGCGCCCGATGATCCGAACACCTAGTAAATGTTGAGGATTTTTGATGTTCCAATTTAAACGAATAGGATTTGTCCCCGTCTGAGAGTTGGATGTTTCTGCCTGAAAATTGGTAATTTCTGGGGCTAATGGTGGTTGAATAGCGATCGCATGAATTTGTCGAGATGGCTCTGTTTCGGCCAGGCGGGAACGCTGAATAGCTGTCAACTCAAAATTATAGCGTCCTGGGTCTGGTAGTGAGATCGCGATATTATCGCAAACCAATTGTTTCCCGGTAACTTGGCATTTATCTTGTAAGGCCTGGGGAATTTGTCCATCAAAGCGATATGTAATCTTGGGGAAATTAACCAACCCTTCCGGGGATAAACTCCGTAACTCCAACTGTTGAAGTTGTGCGGCATTATCAATCACCCATTGAAACTCAATTTGTTGCTGTTCACCAACGCGATAAGTAGCTTTGCGGGAAGCAAAAGTAGTAATCCGTGGCGGTGGTGGCGGTTCCCACACAATGGGGTCAGCTTTGCGACTGTCGGCTACCTCTGCGGGGGAGTCCGAAGAAATGACCTGTAATTCAAAAATATAAGTGTCGGGTTTTTCCAATTGTAGCGATAACCCCCGACAGGTCAAAATCCCATCCCAATCAACCTGACAGGGACCGAGTAAATCTTCGGAAAATTCATCAGGACTGACAGTATAGGTTTTCTGGGGAAAATTAACGAAGCCATCAGGAGAGCGACCCACCAATGTTAAGGTTTCGACTTGCGCGCCATGGAGAACCTGAAAACTCAATTGTGCGATCATTGGCTCGGGGTCAGAGAAAAAACCACTGTTAGGAAGGCTGTTATTGTTGGCGCGCGGATTATCAACCTGTTCTGGTGGCAATTCTCGGCGCTGCTGACTACTTAATCTGGCTGTGAAATTGGTAATTTGGGGAATAGGTAGAGGTTCAATCCTAATTAAACTGGTCTTTGCTAATTGAATATTGTCAATATCCTGTTTAGGAAACAACCTTAACTCAAAAATATACTCTCCGGGACGACGAGCATCAGTGCGAATGTTGTAGCATCGCAATACCTGTTCTAGGGTACACAAAGAAGCCAACTCATCGGGAATACCCCGACTAAAATCATAGGTAACGGCAGCACTGGAAATACTACCATCAGGAGATTTGCCAACAATTTCTATAGCACGGATTTCCCGAGTCGGCGGTCCAATTACCCAACCCAAATAAATAAAATCGTCATTAGCGGCGGCGTAGTTGAGGGACTCGGATCTAAACTCTAAAATCCGAGGGGGGGTGGGAGGCTTAAAAAAAACGGACCAGATCGCGAAAATCAAGGCAGCGATCGCTCCGAGTCCCAGCAAACAGGCAACCAACAACTGCCACCAGGGGCGAGGCTCCCAAATTAGAGTACCATTGATACGATCTTGAGGGAGGGGTAAGCGGTGCAAATCTTGGGGTTCCAAATAAAACTCAAATAGCCGTCCCCGTCCCCACCAAGGTCTGTACCACCAGTGTTTTGGCATGACCTCGACAGACATTTCCACACTCTCCTCTGGGAGTAGCCGAAACTCATCTGGCATCAGAGTATACAGACAATTTTCTACCTCTCCCTCTTCTCTGGGATTAAACCGCAGTTGGCGATCGGTATTACCCCGGTTTTGGATTTGCAGTTGAAACTGTCCGCTTCCGGTGCGAATGCGACCCACGATGGTCTGTAGATCCCACACCAAATCATAGTTAGGCTTAATGTGAAGGTGGAGGATATCCAACAGGGCTAAATCAGGAAGATTTTCGGAGTTCAGTGACAAGGTGATGGCATATCGCCCCCCATGAACGTCCACGGGTAGGTTTAACTTTAACTTAATCTCTCCGATCGCCCCAGGATTGAGGGCTAAACTATCAGTGACGACTACTAAACCCAAATCATTCAAGCCTTCTGGGTATTCGATCTCTACCCATTCGGGGGGGACATCGGTACAGTGCAACCGAAACCGATCCACTCGCCGCGTGCGGTTATTGACTATTACACTGACGGTTAACGGCTGTCCTGGTATGGCGATCGCTGGTTCAGTTGATGTGGTGTGTGGTATCAGGCTAAAAGTGGGATCATCGAGTTGCACCGCTGACGCTAATTGTGGGAGTACCTGAAGATTAGCTTGGTGGTGGATGGGGGTATCTTCTGGGTAGTGTAATGGTGCATCTACAACGAGCAAGTAACTATAAATTCCGGGAGTCGCCTGGGGGGGAATAGGACATTCAAAGACTACTTCGGCACTTTGCTGAGGACTTAGGGCTAATCGTTGTTGAGGCGTGCGACACCATTCCCATACTGATGCAGAGGTTTGATCAATATAAAGGTCAATAATCGCACCGATAATACCCTGATTAACTACGGTGATATGCAGCTCGAAGGTTTCCCCTGCGGATATAGCAAAATCCCCAGATGGGTTGGCAATTAGGGTTAGGGATTTTCCCAAAGTCGGCAGGTCGGGTTCCAGAACCCCCTCGACGATTTGGTTAGGTTGTTGTCGGCCGTTATATGAAAGTTCTGTACTGCTCATGGCTCAGTCAATCAAGAATAATAGATAATTAATAGTTGTTCTACCTGTGCTAATTACAGAGAGTGGCAGGTTGTTGAATGCGGTGAAGGTTAACTTGGTGATCTCTACTTCCTGTGATCATGTGGAGGTAGGAGCCAATGGCAATCATATCTAGACTGTTTTTTGGGTAACGCGATCGCGCGATCGCCTCACCCGCGAGATGTTGGGTAGATCGCTCTCCAGAGCGCTGCAATGGCCACAGCATAACCTCTCCGTCATCTCCGGTACTGGCTAAATAGCAGCCATTAGCCGTCAAAGCTAGAGAACGGATGGGCTGGCCCCCGTGAGCTTGCCACTGATCTATAATTTGACAAGTGGCGGACTGGTTGGTTAAGCATTCTCTGAGATTCCAGAGACTGATGGAACCGCGATCGTCTGCTGTAGCCAGCAAAAAAGGTTGATCTGCTGCTGTAGCTAGAGAGGTGATGTATTCATCTTGTCCCCCTGCTGGGTAGGGAACAGTTCGCAACCCTTCATTACCGCCGGTGGTATCCCAAAGCACCAATTGGTTATAGCGACCAGCGATCGCCAGAGTTTCCTGTCGTGGCCCTACGGGGGCGATATCATAAATAGCGAAATCAAATTCCTGAATTAACTGAGGTTCCTCAACATTAGTGAGATTTACCGTGGGTCCCACATACCATTGCAAGATTAAACCGCTGCCGTGGGCGCTGAATAAATACTGGGAATTTTGACTATAAGCCAAAGCCATGACCCGATCATCCCGGCGATAGGACAGGGAGCGCCGGGGGCTGTCAGTGGAGCGGAGCAAGTCCCAAATCTGAATTTCGCCGTTTTCCAACCCCACAGCCACCTGATCATTATCCACAGGGCGATACAAACCTGTGCGCCCCGCTTTCCCCAAATTCCGCAACCAACCGTTATGTCGCAGTCTATTTCCCTGAACCCGCCACCCCCGCAGAGTCTGGTCATTGGAGGTGCTAATCGCCATATCCCCCAAACCGTTAAACCTAACCACATTGACGGGAGCAGTATGGTAGTTAAGCCGGAAAGCAGCATACAAAAACCACCAAATACCACCTAAAATCAGTAGTGCGATCGCCACCTGTAACCACCGGGGAATAATGGGTAACAGTCTCAACTCCAGAATTGGCAATGGTTGTGGATGCTCACTGTCGGAACCATAATCCTCTGAAGGTCTGGTCGTCGTCAATTCATCAATTCCCCCTACCCTAGGGGAAATTTTGGTTTCTAACCTTTGGAGTGGGTCGGTTAACTCCCCTGTAGGTCTGACCGCCAGAGAACCAGCCCCCACTTTGCCTTCCCAGCCTACTTCAATGGTCTGTGTTCGACCCAAACCCCACCAAGGTCGTTTGCTATAGGCGAGAAGTTCCACAGTTTGGATTTCTCCAGGCTCCAAACTTACCTGTTCGGGAATAATCGAAAACTCATTGATAATCGGATCTTGGGTCTGGGGATTGTTGATAATTTCTACGGTTCCCCCTTGGGGATAATTAGAATTATTGGTAAATTCCAATTGGTAAACTGCGGGATCTATACCCCACTGAGGTAGCCATGGCCGAAGTGCTGGTTGTCGTTGCTGTTTAGGAAAAGCGTCAAATTCTAAGGTTCCTGTGGGTAAAACCTCTATACTGCCAGTACAGGAGGCTTCTGTGGTTGTCCTCGCGCTCAACTGACTGAGGCTTGAACCGGCTCCTACGGGTGAATTATGGTTAGCTGAAACACACCTAATGGTAAAGGGATAGACTCCCGCTAGAGCTTGTAAAATTTCGGGAACTTTGCAGGTAAAGGAGTAATTCTGACTCTGCTGGGGGGGAAGGTTGAGGGGGGTTTGATTATCCAACAGCAACCATTCCCGCTTAGGGCTAATAACCGATAAAATTAGAGCGATCGCCTTTTGACTGTTATTGTGGATACCGACTAAAATTTCCACTTCGTTATTGGGCAGAGTCTGAATGTGGCTGGTGGGGAGTTCCACTCGAAAGGGACATTCTCCCAATCCCTGCATAACATTCAGCCTGAGAATGTGACGTTCTTCCTTCCCAAGTTCGAGGGAAAATACTTTCACTGTGAGATTAACTAACCCCACAAATCCGGGAATTGGCGATCGTAGCACTTTTACCTGAAACTTGGTTTGGTCCCCTGGTGGTTTTTTGCTACAGACTTCCGGTGTAACTTGATACCAAAGCCATTGGCGATCGGATTCGACTCCTGCGGCTGATATCTCTAGTTGAAAGCTACTCATGAATTGACTGTCATTGATCACCACCACATCAAATGTAGTACCCTCTCCAGAAGGGTCTAGGGTTAATTCCTTAGTAGAGATATCTGTGTTCATGATTCACGTTATCAGGTCGCTAGAAGAATTGATAATTGCTGGTCGTACTGCTACACGCGGTTTTGTCTAGCCTGTCTGGCTCGCTCCATCAATTCCTGAAAGCGCACAGTAGGATCAAGGTTTTGATGGCTCGCGCGTCGCCATTGTTCTTGCTGGCGATGCAATTCCACTAACTCCTCGCTCATGCTTTTCTCACGAGCCTGGACAATTGCTGCCATTTCCACAAAGGCTTGACCCAATTCGGCCATTTCATCAGAGCGCGAAATAGTAGATTCAAGCATTTCTGGGTCGAAGGAATTAGCTTTGATAGCTTTCGCTCCCGCGTGTAGATTATCGATGGGTTTGATAATCCACCAAGAGGCGATCCCCCCCAGTGTAATCGCTACCACCGTCACACCCAAGCCGATAATCATCGTAAACCGAAGGTTGTTATAAATCAGTTCCATAAAATCGGATTCGGGAATCACCACAACAATTAGCCAATCCAAACCCATACTTTCCATGGGAGTCACCTGTAGCAATTGGCGTTCACGATTCAATCGAAAGCGAGAGGAAATCGGTTGTTGAATTTGGTTCAGGCTTAACTCAGTATCGAGTAAGTGTTGGACTGTAGAGCGGATCACCGGTTCTTGACTTTCGAGGGCGAGTAATCGTCGTTGTTGACCATTTTCATTCAAAAAGGGTTGTTCGTCTGTAGAACTGGCTACTAAATTTCCGGCGCGATCCATAATAAATGCGATACCCTGGGGGCTGATTTCCAAACTTCTCAAAAAATTGCTGAGGTCTTTCAAGCCCAAGTCAATACCCACAACTCCCATAGTATCACCTCCAGGACTTTTAACTAGAATTGTTGAGGTCATTCCTAGTTCTAATGTGGAGCCAAAAATATAAATGGGACTCCAACTTATTTCACCGATTTCTAGAGATGATCTGTACCAAGGGCGCTGTCTAGCATCGTACTGGGCTTCTAAGGTTCTGATTTTTTCGGCACGAACTCCGGCTGAATCAAGCTGATAAACACTTCGACCGGCAGCTTCGGCGGCATTTCCAATAACCAATGCTTGGGTTCCATCAGGCTGCTTTTGAACACCGAGAAAATCCCCGGTTTCAGTTCCTAGATAAATGTAATATAACCCATCGATCGCATCAACCTGAGCATGAAAATAGCGGGTTAATAGTTCCCGATTATTGATATCAATTAAGTTATTTTCAATCGTGATCAGGTTTATGGTATTTACTATTTCTGGAACTTTCAGGTAGTTATCTATGTGTTTTTCAATGGAATTTATCGATTTTTGGCTCAATTCTGACATGAGACTATTGACAGCTTTTCTGCCACTATAAAAAGCTAAAACTCCTGTGGTAATGGTAGCCCAAAGCAAGGGTAATACTACTAATGCGGGAATGAAATGTCGGATAGAAATAATTTTTTTCATGGCTTTTCTTGGGGTTAAATTACTAGCTAATTGCATTTCTTTGAATGTTGGACAAATGATAATTTTCCGAGGCAAAATTAAGAATATTAATCCCTAATTCTTGGGCGCTGCGGATGGTTTCTCGGGATAATCCCTGATGACTATTTAACCCCCAACCCGAAGACAGACAGCCTATGGATATAATAATTTTGCCCCAATTTATCAGTCGGGTTGGCTCTCCATTAATTATTGGTAATTCATCAAATAAAAACGGATGGATTTTAATCGGGTCTTGAGCCGATATGGTTGCCATACTCGATATATTAATCCCCAGATATTGATGGGCTATATTTTGCAGAGGCTCTAAGGAGGATTCTAGGCGGTTTTGAAGTTCGGATTCACAGATAGTTAATTCTGAGGATAATTCCCTTCTGAATTCGGAAACTTGGGCAAATTGAATATCATTCAGAGCCTGTTTAAGTTCGCCGATCGCTGAATTAATATCAGCAATATTGACTTCGACCGATGAGGCTTCAATCAACAGTATGGTGCCTCGATCGCTGTAATATTTGAGATGATTGTATTCTGTTTCTCCCCAAGACAGCATCTGAGAATATCTCATATATAGCAAGCTATAGTCTCGCGGAATATCAGCCACCTGGGAAGTTAAGGTGATTTCTTCAACTGGTTCAGCATCCATAGTCATCGGTGCTAAAACTGAAAGCGATCGCAATAGATAAAATAGATTCTCCCCTACATAAAAATCTTCAGCAGTACCCTGTAAAACCCCTACCCGTATCCGAGTTTTTTGGGAGCGCGGTCGGACTCGCACCCGGTATCGTAAATCCAACTCATTTACATCAGGAGAAAAAACATCTGTGGCGGGTCTAATTTCGGTGAAATTAGCAGAAATAGCGATCCGACACAGTTCGATTTCCTGGGCTGAGGGGGGGGTATTTTTTTCATCTATCCTAAAACTTTCTGGCACCAATACTTGCTCTGACGCACGGTAGAGGGTTTCCGGATCCACATAGCGGAGAACTAAATAAACAGTAATTGGTTCTGTCCGACACTCGGAGCTAATCCGAAACTCGATAGGGCGATCGACAATAATCGGATTTCCGGTCAAATCGATGGCAATTCCCGGTTGAATTTGCACCCAGCGATTATCTCGATATTGGGCAGATATACTCTCTGGAGCATCGATTACACACACCCCTAACCCCCTAACTATCCCCGGTTGGTAAAGAGATTGATAATGGAGATTTTGTCGCGCTCGGTGGTATTCGTGCGATTGTCGCCAACGCTGGGCATTTAACAGCAATCCATCGTCAACTATCAAACGTTGGAGGGGATAAATTTCTGGAGCCGGGTAATCAGAGGAATTTCTCTCAGTGATGATCATATATTATTGTCCGAATCTATTTTTAGGTCATAAGTGCAGAAGGCTGGTGTCTGTGCTTCAATAACAGTGCGAACCAATTTCTCGTCAATAGTATCAGGATCGCACAGCAGGCGGACCTGAAAGTGAAAAGGTTTGCCACCGCCTAAAATGGTATCTATACCCAGATAGGAGCTGCCCATGACCGCCCCCTGGGTAAAGTTTTCCAGAATTGAAATGTGTTTGGACTCTTCCGGCAAATCTTCATCAAGAGGTAAACCAGTTACGAGGTGTAGGTAAAACCGCAGCCCCCGCCTAGTTCCCGAAGCCCGATAAATCTCTAAAGCGTGGCGAATTAAACGGCGTTGCTGTTGGAGACTCAGAGTTGGGATGTTCTGCCAACCAACCCAGTGGGCTAAAAATGGCAACATACTTTCAGGGGCGGTGAGGGGATCTAGGTAGGCCCAGAGATGGCTGAATATTTGCAAATCTGGGTCGAGAGTGGTTTCAATAATTTTCAGGAATCGACCGACCAAATCGATTTCCCGATAAATTTGCGGTAGTAGGTTGATATATGGCGATCGCGGTCGCACAAATAGGTCAAACTCGATAAATTCCAAAAGTGGCTCATTGGTGTCCGACTGGTTATTAACATAACTGCCATAAACATTAAAGCGACCAGAATAGTTGAGTTGCAGTCCCTCGGTATTCATAGAAAGCTCCTCTGTCTCGAAAAAATTGCGATCGACTCCAAAAGAGAGAACTACTGACCGCCGTTCTCCGGGTGACAGCACGGCTTCGGGAAATTCACTCCTACCCCAGTGGTGGGGAAAATTCCCCGACAAGCTACAGGTGAGATGTAATGGCTGGGTATCTAAGTTTTCCAGGTCAATGACGATTTGGCTGGTTTCTCCAGGAATGAGTTGGAGCGCGGGACTTGCTGGTTCCAGTTGAGAGAAAGTACCATTAAATTCAGATAACTGAGCGGGTTCTGTTTCGGGAAAGTCGATCGAGACAATATCTAATAGGACAGATTGTTGATCAGGAACTAGGGCCATAATTCAGATAGCATCTTAATAGATAATATTGATAATGTGACTCCAACCCCCTGCCACATCAGACCAGGAACAGATAGTGCCGTTAGAACCAGGGTCAATGATGGCTGTAGGTTGTCCCCGCACCCACCGCCCGCCCTGACGGCGGATCGGAAAGAGTTGCACAGCCCCCAAGCTGATCACAGTAGGAAATTGCTGTAGTAGGGCGATGATATCGGCTGTATACAGGGGCTGACCGAATGGCCAACCTTGGGATTGAGCGCCGCCAATGATGGGGTTAAGGAACCGATACAGAGCTATTTGCAATTGCGATCGCATCTCTTCCCGGGCGTTGGGGTTGTTGTATTGCGCTCCGATAGTGATTTCGGCGGCGACGACGACTCCCACATACTCTGGTTCGCGACATTTTACTTGTATCCCCAGCAGGCGACGTTCATCAAGGTAGCTGAGAACCTGGCGATTGAGTTCGGAACTGATGGCTAATTCATCGGGAGAAATGCCGACTCCTTGTTCGATACCTAGCAAACTGGTGCGGGGTATCAACAGCAATTCAACGGTTCCCGCTTCCCCAGGACTTGCCCTGAGACAGCGAGAGCGGGCGATCGCTCCTTGTCCTGCTACTATTGCTAGGGTTTCAAAGTCTTCGGGGGTGACAGCGCGATCGCGGGTTCGCAACATTTGGGGGACGCGAATGGCGGCCATCTCCAAGGATTCGGCATCGGAACCAGATCGGGCTGGAATATGGTTGACCACAGCCCCGACGTAGGGTACAGCAGTTTTCATCACGGTGATGGTTCCGGGTTGGACGTTCCCCTTGACTCCTCCTCCGGTACGATAGCGAACCATTTGCACAGCGGCTCCGGCTGGGGGTATAGCACCATACTGTCGCTTTTGATGGTCGGCGGGTAAAACTGCCCTAGAGTTGCCTGTGGTTTGCCACAGAGCGCGATACTCGGTTTCTCGCACTAGTTGAGTCGGTTCGCTCACCTGGGGTCCAAATTGTACTATTCCGGTTAGGGAGTCGATCACATAGTGGCGATCGTCCGGTCGGGAATTGGAAAAGTCCGGGACTTCTTCCCAAGTTTGAGGTAGTTCTCCGGTCGGGGTAACAGTTAGGTATTCTCCGGGGAGGCGAGCCAGCACCGGGGTGCGTTGGAGTCGGTATGCTAGGCCTGGAGTCCCGTCGCTCACTCCTAGTAATTCGTCGCTGATTACTTGACACTGGGTGGCTATGGTGCTTCCTCCGACCGCACGGGAACTGATGCCGACAATGCGGGGGGATGCACTATAAGGGGATTCGTCAGGGGTGGGTTCTGTGTAGACGCAGCGCAGCCAGCGACCTTGATAGGCGGTGAACTGGGCGACGGGAAATTCTACGGGTAAATGCAAAATAATATCTGATCCGCCTTGGGGGTTTCGACCCTGTTTGACTACATCTTGAAAACTGAAGCCTTGGCTTTCGTCGTCTGCTTCTGTCAGTAGGACTGATTGCCAGTATCTCCCATTCCAGGCTTCCCAACGACGAGGGGGATGGTCGGGGTTTATCCCTGTGGGTGTGGCTGCTTGGCCTCTGACTGAGAGAGCGATGACGTTGCCTTCAATGGTACTGTCAGGGTGAAAGACTAGGTAAAAACATTGCCCTGGTTCGGGGCGATCGCTAAACAACGACAGTTCTGGGCCAGACCATGTGCCATCTTCTGTCCTCGTCCACCAGTTCGTTAACCGATCGCGCAACATTTTTGGGGTCTCTTCTGGGGTTTCAGCGTGCAGAATGTGTCCGATCAGGGGTCTGCCAATAACTAACGGGCGAGCCGTACTAAATACGATTGATTCCGCATCAGGTAGCCTAGTGGTCGCTATTTCGATGCCTTCGGGGATGGTATAGGCTTCGGGAAGATCTGATACCAGATAAAAGGTGATTTCCGTTTGGGCGGGGTTGGGAGGCTGTAGGCGAATTCCTAGCAGTTCTAAAAATAGGACGTAGTTTCGCCTGGGAAGCTGGTTGAAGCGACTCAGCATCTGGTCCATCAACCATGCAAACAGTTCCAGCAAGGTTATCCCTGGATCGCTGGGGTTGTAGTTACTCCACTCGGGACAATAGCGAGGGATTCTTAACAAGCATTCTTGCAGCAGATCCTCATAGGTCCGATCATCTAGGCTGGCTTTGGGAAGGTTGGGTAAAAAGTTGAATACCATGGCAGCTTATTCCGGCTCTTTTTGCAGATAGAAAGGATAGACTAGGCTCCTCTTATCTTCACTGGGTTTGAGACTATAGTTAATCACTAAATCTACTCTCCCACCATCGGGGTCGGGAATCGCTTCTACGTCTCTCAGCATGATGCGCGGTTCCCACTGTTCTAAGGCTTCTTGCACGAAGATTCGCATTAACATCAGGGTTTCCGAGTTGATTGGTGCAAAGCTGAGTTCCCACAAACGACAGCCGAACTCTGGCCGGTTGACTCGCTCCCCAATATTGGTCATCAAAATTAGTAAGATCGACTCTCGGACGTTGCGATCGCCTGCACTCAAAGCCCAATTGCCTTGCTGATTTACGAACAGTGGAAAAGCCAATCCTTGACCTATATGCGCCGGGAAACGGGGTTGATTAATCATCTGAATTGTCTCAAATTCCTGGGGTCAATGTTTTCGGGGTTAATAGTTTTTAAAAGTAGAGTATATTCAAGTGGCTTTCAATCGCCTATTAAGTTATGATAATCCTAAAATACGGCAATTGATGAATCGTCAAATTTCCTGGTTTTAACCACCAGGCAGTTTGATAACTGATTCCTGCTTCTTTTCTGGGTTCTGACAGTTCCCGCGTCCGTATGTTATCAGATATGACTATATCTGAACTATATCCTTATTGAAACTTTACAACACCACAGCATAGAGGCTTATAGTCCCAGGGGCTACAAATTTTGAGCCTGTACAGCCTTAAATTCCCCCCAGGTCCACTTGAACGCCTCAGCTATAATATCGCTGGGTGGTTTTGGTTTGTGGTGTATCGTGTTTCCAGATGAAATCAGCTATATTTGTGGGTAGACTGTCTTGGTGGGGAGATTGAAATAAAACCGATCGCTGAACGATATTGGCATCAGCTAATCGTCTTTCCACGCGGGAGGGGATGCCATAGTTGTAGACTACATGACCCTTTCCGACAATAACTACCACGGTAAAGTCTGGGTTAGCTTGGACAAAATTGGCGATCGCATCAGCCATCGTTTCATCCCAAAGAACTTGGGCTTCCACAAAGCGATCGAACCCGCCCTCACTGCCTTGATGTTGGTGTTGCCTATAGACATTGTAGAGCATTTGCCGATAGTTTTCATTATCCGTCTTGATTTCCTCAATGGGGGGAATGTAGCGTTTGTGTTCAGTTTGTAGGCTGGCTAACCCCCCCGCCGCCACTTGTCGCGTCACCTCCGTGGGGGTATTAATGGCTAAAACCGGAAGTTGATTCTCCCGCGCAAATCTAACAATGGGGGCGTAATATTTCCAGGGAAAACCCCAACGTTGCAGATATTCCGTGTCCCGGACCAGTTGGGTTTCTGAGATCTCCCCCGCTAAATATTGATCTATCACTGACTGATAGGGACGCTGGAACATTTCCATGGCGATCGCTATTTGGGGATTGTGCTGATGCAATATTTGCAAAATCTCGAATTGGGCTTGATGGTCCAGGGTGTTGTCGTGGGTTTCCCCCAGATAGATGATGTTAGCCGTTTTGAGAGATTCTAAAATCTTTTGGCGATCGGATGAACTGACAGAAGCCGCGCGCGGAAACTCAGCTAAAGCCGGGGACGATGGATACATAGCTGATAGTAGGGGACACAGCAAAAACAGCCCCAGGGAACAGGTGCAGAATCGAGTAATCAGTTGGACTTTCAGGATATTATGCTTTTTAGACATTATGATGATGTGATAAGTGCATATTAAAAATTTTTCTGTAGCCTAGGCTACAAAATCCCCATCACTAAAGACTTAGGCTGAGTTTATGGTATTTAATAAATAGTTTACCAATACATTTTCGTCATTTCGATAATCTTGACATAAGTATAACTCCCCATTTTCAACTGATAAGTTGCGGTTTGGGGAGTCAGTTTGTCTTCACATATAAACAGAATAAATTTTAATCAAAATACCCTGTTATCAATGGCTACCTTTTTTGGTGATATCTACCATTTGTCTGAATATCACTAATGGGGTGATTAGCGCGCAATGCAGCCATAAGCTGAGGTTTGACGGCTTTCACCCACTGGTCAAAGTCAAAATTTTGATCATGGTTAGAATTAGGGAGAGTCGTGTGGTTGCGGTCAGTGCGGGTGGTACTCATAGGGATCGCTTATCAAGAGAAAAGATTGACTTATCATTAGCCTAGCGATATATCCCCAAATATTCAACACTAAATGCAAAACTTAACCCAAAATTAATCTGTGAAGAGTGGTAAGGATGGGTTGTAGCCGGGGGGACTAGGAGGAGTGAGCCGGGGTCAGGTGAGATTTCCTGGTTGATATGCGCCACCAATTTTGATAATTTGATAGGCTAACTAAATAGTGTTAGGAACCTGTAAAGAAGTGGATATTGTAATTGGGCGTGGCAAAAAGGCTCGTCGAGCATACGGAATTGATGAAATTGCCCTAGTTCCTGGCCATCGAACCCTTGATCCAAGTTTAGCGGATACCAGTTGGACTATTGGCAATATTAACCGAGAAATTCCGATTATTGCTAGTGCCATGGATAGCGTGGTAGACGTGAATATGGCGGTGAAACTGAGCCAAATCGGTGCGTTGGGGGTTCTGAACTTAGAGGGTATCCAGACCCGTTATGAAGATCCCAACCCGATTTTAGATCGGATTGCCTCGGTGGGAAAAACGGAGTTTGTGACCTTGATGCAAGAACTCTATGCTGAACCGATTAAGCCGGAACTGATTAAAAAACGGATTGCCGAAATTAAGGCTCAGGGCGGTATTGCGGCGGTTAGTGCTACTCCAGCCGGAGCCAGTAAATATGGCGGTACTGTTGCTGAAGCGGGAGCAGACTTATTTTTTGTACAAGCTACGGTGGTTTCAACGGCTTTTCTGTCCCCGGAATCGGTGACTCCCTTAGATTTGGCTCAGTTTTGTGCAAATATGCCTATCCCGGTGATTTTAGGTAACTGTGTCACATTAGAGGTGGCGCTCAACCTAATGAAAGCCGGAGCGGCGGGAATATTGGTAGGTATTGGACCGGGTGCGGCTTGTACTTCTCGTGGTGTGTTAGGGGTGGGAGTTCCCCAGGCGACGGCGGTGGCTGATTGTGCTGCGGCTCGTGATGATTTTTATCAGGAAACTGGGCGTTATGTTTCTGTGATTGCTGATGGAGGATTAATTACTGGGGGCGATATCTGTAAGTGTATTGCTTGCGGTGCTGATGGTGTGATGATTGGCTCTCCCTTTGCTCGTGCTGAAGAATCTCCAGGACGGGGATTTCACTGGGGTATGGCTACTCCTAGTCCTGTGCTTCCCAGGGGAACACGGATTCAGGTGGGTTCTACGGGAACATTAGAGCAAATTCTCCGGGGTCCGGCTCAGTTGGATGATGGGACACACAACCTGCTGGGAGCTTTAAAAACGAGTATGGGAACTTTGGGAGCGAAGACTATCAAAGAAATGCAGCAGGTAGAGGTGGTGATTGCTCCCTCGCTGTTGACTGAGGGTAAGGTCTATCAAAAGGCACAACAATTGGGAATGGGTAAGTAGCAATTATTGGGCTTTCTGTACCCGACTGGCTGATTTTTCCGGGGGGTGGTCTGATTAAGTATCGTAAAATTTAGTGTTACCCACTGGAATTATTTGGGAAAAAGTGCCACAATAGAAGTGGCGGAGACAAATGTTTCCGTTCACTCCTCACACCACACTCCGCCTGGACCTACGGTTCGGGCGGTTTCTTAATTGGGTAATCGTTTAGGTTAGCCAAAATTTTTGGCGATCGCCTGATATGATTAACTTCGATATGCTGTAGTCTTTTGTACAGCCTGGTATCAGAACCATCGGGACAAAATTGCTAATTCTGCCCCAGTTGGTTTGGTGGTAGAATGATTTACGATTTAGATTAAGGATTGGAAGGAATGTCAACAGCCGTAGAAGTTACTGATAGCACCTTTGAGCAGGATGTACTGGAAAGCGAACTTCCGGTGCTGGTGGATTTCTGGGCTCCCTGGTGTGGCCCGTGTCGCATGGTCGCCCCTGTAGTTGAGGAAATTGCAGAGCAGTACGATGGACAGATTAAAGTTGTTAAGCTCAATACCGATGAAAATCCCCAGGTAGCAAGCCAATATGGAATTCGCAGTATTCCCACATTAATGATCTTTAAAGGCGGCCAGAAGGTCGATATGGTGGTGGGAGCGGTTCCTAAAAGTACCCTTGCTAATACATTAGAAAAGTACCTTTAAACCATGGGCTAGACCCGAAACTTGAGATTAAGGGCTTTATATGTGATAGGCTCCCAAAGAATCAGGTTTGAGCGGGATTAAAGGTTCTCCAACCTATCTCGACCCCTAATTAATGCGCGTAAGGTGTTACGGAAATTTCCCGCCATGAGGCAAACTATCCCTATCCTACCTGCACCATTAGTCAAGGCGGCGGGAGTGTCAATAAATAAAAAGCCTGTCTGTCAGGTCCAAGGTGGAGAGTCGGCAAGCGGGTTGTCCCGCCTGCCCCTTTTCCTGGAATTTTCAGCTATGATTGGTGGAATTTTGTAGATAGATAGCCCGGTCAAACTGCGAATATAGGGCGAATTGTTGTCAGTTGTTCTGATTTTATGAATGCTTCTGGAAATGGAGATACGCTGGCATCTCTCAAGAGAGAGATTAACGAACTCATTGATGAGCTACCGGAATTAAAGCACGAAAAATGGATTTTGCGATCGCTTTCTAGCCTGGTGCGTATAGCACAATCGGAGATTGAGTCCTTGGACTGGAAAATTCTCTCGGCTGCTGTGTTGGATATGGAACAGGGATTTGAGATTTTTTATCCTTATCGCCATGTTCGCAAAATCTGCATTTTTGGTTCGGCGAGAACTTCACCAAAAGCCCCAGAATATGATATGGCGGTAGAGTTAGCGCGTTCGATGACTCAGCAGGGATTTATGGTGCTAACAGGCGCTGGCGGCGGAATTATGGAAGCGGCTAATTTGGGCGCGGGTGCAGAGCGATCGTTTGGTTTAAATATCAAACTCCCCTTTGAGCAGTTTTCTAATCCCTACATTGAGGGAGATCCTAAGCTGATTAAGTTTAAGTATTTTTTCACCCGCAAATTGTTTTTTCTGCGCGAAAGTGACGCTTTGGCTATGTTTCCGGGTGGTTTTGGCACTTTGGACGAAACTTTTGAGGGTTTGACTTTGGCTCAAACGGGAAAGTTTGGCCCGGCTCCGGTGATTTTGATTGACCATCCGGGGGGAGATTATTGGTATGATTGGCAAGAATTTGTCAGAAAACAGCTTTTGCGACGGGGTTTGATTTCCCAGGATGACCCTAGTATCTACACGATTACAGATAGTTTGGCTGTAGCAGAGGCGGCGATCGCTGATTTTTACCAGGTGTATCACTCTAGTCGCTATGTGGGGGATTTATTTGTGATGCGCCTAAATTGTGAACTGAGTGATGAACAGGTAGAATATCTTAATCAAGATTTTCAGGATATTCTCTCGCGGGGACGCATAGAAAAAAGCCCCGCCCTTCCCAAGGAATTAGGAGATGAAACGGAACATCTACCCCGCTTAGTTTTTTATTTTAATCAACGGGACGTGGGGCGTTTATATCTTATGATTGCTGCTATCAATAAGATGGGGCAAAATTTACCAGGTGCATCTCATCCTGAACAGAAGTAGTCAGGGGAGGCCAAGAAAAACTAATTCCCAAATCGATATCCTTTTCCATAGACAGTGTGGACGAGGGGGACTTCGTTGGGTAGTTCGATTTTGCGCCGCAGGAGGCGAATTTGAGCAGCTAGGACGTTGCTGCTGGGTTTTTTATCTGTTTCTCCCCATAGGTGTTGGTGAATTTCGGTGTGGGTGAGGAGTTGTCCGGGGTGGCGCATGAGATACTCTAGTAATTGGCTTTCCTTTTCTGATAATTCGATCGCTCTTTGTCCACGATAGGCTAATTGAGTTTCACAATCGAATTGCAGATCACCGAATTCTAGGCGGTTAGAGGTGACTGCGACATCTAAAATAGGAGGGCGACGCAATAGCGCCCTGACTCTGGCTAGTAGTTCCCGCAGTTCAAAGGGTTTAACTAAATAGTCGTCTGCGCCTGCGTCTAGTCCTTTTACCCGGTCGTCTAGGGTATCTTTGGCGGTGAGAAATAGTATGGGGGTGCGGTTTTGCTGCGATCGCAATTGGGCGCAAATTTCTAATCCTGATTGATGGGGTAACATCCAATCAAGAATCAATAGGTCATAGTGATGGTTTTGGGCGAGGGTCCCGGCTTGTATACCTTCATAAGCCTTATCGACTGTATAACCTTCTCGACTGAGGGCGCGACTGAGGGAATTGGTTAATTCCACTTCATCATCTACAAGTAGAATCCGCATGAATATTAAGCTAAATTTGTTGACATATTGACGTACTCACGGCGCTAAAGCAGCGGTGATTCTGGGCGACTCATAGCAACTCGCCTCATGGTTTCGGGTCTAGGTCTCCCTGTCAACCCCAAAACAGTACATGGGGAAGGAAGAGGAAAAGGGTCTTTGAGGGCGAGGCTGCAACGGAAAGATTTAATAAGATTGTATCAATATTGTTCCAGTAAGGTTAAGCTAACTCATGGTTAAATAAATTTCCGAAGTTATTATGATTACTGTTGCACTTCCTAAAGGCGCTTTACTGAAAGATAGTATTGATTTGTTCAAAGCGGTTGGACTGGATTTTAGCGCTTTTCTGGATTCGGCTAATCGCCAATTACAGATTGAAGATCCGACAAAAACGGCTAAGGCTTTGCTGGTACGAGCCCAGGATGTGCCTGTTTATGTAGAATATGGTCAGGCGCAATTGGGGATTGTGGGCTATGATGTTCTGCGGGAAAAAGGTTCTCAGGTGGCTTCTGTGGTTGATCTCCAATTCGGAGGATGTCGGATGTCGGTAGCTGTGAAAAAATCTAGCCCCTATAGTCGTCCGGTCCAACTCCCCCCCCATAGCCGAGTTGCTTCTAAGTTTGTTCACTGTGCGAGTGAATATTTTGAGAGCATTGATTTACCTGTGGAGATTATACCACTTTATGGGTCGGTTGAATTAGGGCCGATTACGGGAATGTCTGAGGCGATCGTGGATTTGGTGTCAACGGGTCGCACGCTACAGGAAAATGGCTTAGTGGAAATTGAGGTGTTGTTTCAAAGTACGGCTCAACTGATTGCTCATCCCCTCAGCTATCGGTTAAATTCTGATGGTTTAAATGAGTTGATTGCACAAGTGCGATCGCAGATTTTGGTAGCTGTCTAATCACTGAGCATTACTCACAGTTTACTCACAGTTTACTCACAGTGCGATCGCATACGTGGGGATGGTTTACGAGGTTGAGTGAATCGTGATTAGTTGTTGAGAAACCCTGACTAACTACCTGGGAGTAACAATAGTGCATTTCCCCCAGGGACTACGGGAGTGCATAGTCAGGGAAAACCATAACCACTGGCGGGTCAGGTTAGTTAAGAAAAACTTAATCTTCACCTGATCAAAAATATGGTATAAATGATTGTATAAGCCATAGTTTATGGAATCCCTAAAACTACCAACTCCCCACAGGTGTCGGTATTATGGCTATTATTCGGTGCAATATTTATCATGAGGAGTCGTAAAAAATGACTAATGCTCAAGTTGTCCGAGAACAATTAAGCGCCACCGATCCGGCTAGTCCCTCTCTGCGTAATCCAGCCTTACTGACCCGCTACGATGATTATATTATTCAGCCTACCTTTCCCAATGCGAATGTTTCGATCGCTGTAGACGCATTTAATACAATGCAATATGACCCAATTGTGAAAGTTTTTCAACTTGGGCCTAATGATACTGCTCCTTTCCCTGGTCAAAGTCCGATCGCAGCCAATGACGATCGCGCCTTGGGAAACCGAAACGCCACTATTGCGCCAGGTCAGATTGAATTTGGCACAGGTTTAGGGGCACCGAGTACCCTGAGAGCCGATGGGGTTTCCCGGTATTTAGTGCGGGTAACAAGTTATGATCCTCTGCCGGATACTAGCACATTTCCCCCGACTGGAGAACTACCCCAAGACTATCAATTAGCGGTTAGTGTTGATTTAGGAAGTTTAAACCCTCCAGATATTGCTAATGGGGGAATTTTAGGACCTAATGAGTTTGCTGGCCCCGATGTCGATCCTTTGACAGGTGTAGCTAGATTCTGGGATGCTGAGGCGGGTTCCCATATTTTTACGGCTGATCAAATGGAAAAAAACACCTTAGCCAGCAATCCACAAAGATTTGTGAATGAGGGGTTTGAATTTGTATCAGAGGGAGATACAGTCCTACAACGCTTTAGAAACTCCCAGGGTGGTTTTTTCTATGCCAGCAATCCCGGGGAAATTAGTTTTGTGCAAACTCTGGAAGAATGGGTCCCGGATGATCCCGGAACTTCGATTCGGGTTTTTTCGTCTCCCGTGCCTGGTGCATTACCCGTATTCAGAGCTTTTAATCTGGATACTAATGGTCATTTCTATACGATTGATCCAAGTCAAGCAGCCTTTGCTAATGATTTACCCAATTTCATCGGTCAAGGGGTTTCATTCTATGCGCGACCGATTGCGTAAATGGGGAATGGGGTTCTGCGGAATTAACTATTAACTAAACAGTGGTCATCTTAACTCCCTGCTGCTAGAATTTGGGATAGCAGTAGGGATTTGCTATGAACAGGGGGGTTAATCAGCCCCGGAAAGGGCGATCGCCTTTTGACAAAATCCATAGCAGTGACACCATTAGAATAATTAGCACTGATGAAAAAAATTATATTAGGATTAATAGTCTTTGCTTTAGTGATGATCACTCCAGCATTAGCAGAACAGCCTTTATTTGTAGCGTATCCTCCTAACCAACATAGGACTATATCCGATCGCATTTTTCTAATTGGCACCGCCGCCCCCCATGGTGAGGTATTAATCAATGGTCAAGTTATCGATCGCAGTCAAGGGGGACATTTCGCCCCCACTTTTCCTCTGGAATTAGGGGAAAATGAATTTATCCTCCGCCACGGTGATCAGGAAATTCGCCGCACTATTACCCGCCTTTCTAATCAACCACCTATCCCCGATGGAATAGCGTTTGTGCCGGAATCCTTGACCCCTTCTAGCCCCATTTCCCGACTGCCAGGGGAAATTCTTTGTTTTAGTGCGATCGCACCTCCTAACGCCGAAGTTTCCGTGAATATTGGGGGGGAAACTATCCCGCTATTTAAGCAAACTGAAAGTCGGCAACTTCCTGATAATAAGGCGGTTTTGACTGGCACCAACGAACCTATAAATATAGGGGGAAAGTTCGGGGGATGCGCCACTATTTCCCCAGATACTGATTTTGCTAATAATCGGAAGGCGATCGATTTAGGTCAACCCCGATATCAACTTATTCTCAATGGTGAAACCGTCACGCAAACAGCCACCGGAACCGTGTCTATTTTGTCTCCGACTCAATTTGAAATCGCCGAAGTAATTGTCGATGCAGGGGTCGCCAGAACCGGACCTAGCACTACTTATTCCCGTCTAACTCCGCTTCCCAAAGGAACCCGGTCGCGCATTACTGGTAGGGATGGAGATTATTTACGTCTGGACTATGGCGGATGGATAAAAGCGGATGAAACCCGGATTTTCTCCGGTTCTATTCCTCCTAATTCCATGATTCGCAGCGCTAGTGCGCGCCGAGATGGACAATGGACTAAGGTTTATTTTCCTTTACAAGTTCCGGTTCCGATTAGTATTAAACAGGGCGATCGAACTTTAACTATTACTCTGCATAATACAACTGCCCAAACTGATACTATCCGCTTTGATGATAACCCATTAATTGAACGGATGGACTGGCAACCTGTTCTCTCACCCATGGGAGAAACTCAAGCAGCGGTTGAATATACTTTCCATTTTAGAACTTCTCAGCAGTGGGGATATGAAGTTAATTATGCTGGCACAACTTTGGTTTTATCCCTTAAACATCCCCCCGAATTGGGTGCGTTAGATGATCAGAGTTTTCTGGCATCTATTCGCCGGGGAAGACCTCTAACCGGGGTGAAAATTTTACTAGACCCCGGACATGGTAGTGATGAGGATTTAGGCGCGAGAGGACCGACAGGATACCCGGAAAAAGATGTCGCTTTGATCATGTCTTCTCTGTTGCAAAGTGAGTTAATTAAACGGGGTGCAACGGTGTTTATGACCCGCGAGGGTGATGATGATTTATGGCCTCATGAACGGGTGGAAATGATTAATCAACAAAAGCCGGATCTGGCTTTTTCGATTCATTATAATGCCTTACCGGATAATGGAGATGCCATCAATACCAAGGGAGTTGGGATGTTTTGGTTTCATCCCCAAGCCCACAATTTAGCGGTTTTTCTGCATAATTATTTGGTGGAAAAATTGGATCGACCTTCCTATGGTGTCTTTTGGAATAATCTCGCCCTAACTCGTCCTTCTGTTACCCCTTCGGTATTATTGGAATTAGGGTTTATGATTAATCCCGAAGAGTTTGAATGGATTATTAACCCGGTTGAACAGCGGAAATTAGCGACTACTTTGGCTGATGCTATTGTGGAATGGGTACACTCTAGGGTAACAGATTCTTAATAATCGAAAACGCAAATAATTAATAATTAATAATTAATAATTAATAATTGTTAATTGTCGGGGCGGGTTCTGCCAGTTTATCGTTTGCCTAGGAGAGGATTAATAAACCCGCCCTCACCCGGTGATTAATTAATAATTGATAATTGTCGGGGGGTTCTGCTAGTTTATCGTTTCCCAACCGGAGGATTAATCAACTCGCCCTCACCCGGTGATTAATTAATAATTGATAATTGTCGGGGGGTTCTGCTAGTTTATCGCCTCCCAACCGGAGGATTAATAAACCCGCCCCCAGCCAGTGATTAAG
>NZ_JARPLU010000150.1:0-11333 GCF_032349615.1 Limnospira sp. PMC 1279.21
TATAAAGCAAATTAGCCAAGCTACTGGACTCCTACAATCCCGCGTGATTAAGTCTCTGGAAAGGTTGCGCGAACAGGGCAAGGTTAAATATCTAGGATGGGTAGCCGTCACCCAGGGTGACGAAAATTTATCACCGGTGAAAACTTCCCAGAGCGATCGCCTAACCGTTCGCTGGAAAACCAAATCAGCATTCCAAGACACAAACGGCAATAAGTACGCTTATCTTTATCAGGGGAAAAAGCAGGTTTGTTATCTGGCAGGTCCTCATCTCAGCGAAAAAGCGAAGGCGATCGCCAACCAGGTAGAACAGTGGATCGAGTCGGACTGGTCTCTGGAAACTATCCTAGAGAAACTTCCAGCACTTAAATCGGGTGGTGGAAATTTCCCCGGCGGCGCGTCCTAAGATTTCCCCCAAAGGAGATTTTATACCCCCAAAAATTTTGTGATTTCACAGAAAAATCAAGGAGCGTTTCCCAACCTAAAACGGCGCTAAGTGCTACTGTACACTGGTTAGCGTCGTTTGCCGTGTGTAAGAATATTTGATGTTTTGTCCAAAATACCAAAGTGCCGAGTTTAGCGCTAAAATTGGAAGTATCTAAGGCAGTGTGTGGCGTTCGGCCCTCCAAAGCATAGCAGCAACCCATTTCTCCCTGGATAACACTGATAGCGATCGCTGCCTTAGATTTCATCAATCGCGTCTCGGATTTTTTGAGGATCAGCATCAATATAGCGCTGCAAAGATGACATGGATTTGTGACCTGTGATAGCCATGATGGTTCTGGTATTGACTCCCTTGTTATAGAGTTTGGTGATGAAAGTGCGGCGGTAACTGTGGAGAGAATAGCCCTCGTTTTCTAATCCCAGACGAGCGATCGCCGCCCTATGGAAAGAGTCTATCGCTTGAACGGTAACGGGCTTGGATATATCAGATGGGCTAGGAAACAGAAACTCGCCGCCACCGATGCGGTAAGTTCCGAGAATCTCTCTAAGTTTTTGGGAAATGGGAACTTGGCGGACTCCCCCATCTTTCCCGCCCGCGCGCTTACGAGTTTCGGATCGAAAAGTTATTTCTGGCAGGACAACACGGGAAGCTGAGGAAACATAAACGTCAGGGATTCGCAGTAACCTGACAGCTCCCACTCGTTCGCCGGTGTACATCAAGATTGCTAGTAAGGTTCGCTGCCAGTCATATTTGCACTGCTTCTGAATTCTGTAGGCGATCGCGTCGGGGATAATGGAAGCCTGACCGATTCGGTTTTTCTTCATAGGTTTGTAATTGGCTATGGTTTCTCCCCAGTTGCCCAGATGGTCGGATTAAGCGATCGCCCTTCCTGTTTACCTATTGTAGTGGACGGACTGAGCCAGATGGAATCAACTCGGAGACTTGGGGGATTGGCGGCGGGCGATCGGATCAGCCTCCCCTATATTTGTTCGCCAGCCGGTAATGCGATCGCTTCCCCCCCATCTTAGGAAAACTCAGATTAAGGCGATCGTTTATCTACCAGTCTTCGTAATCGATAAACTCATTGATAGTAAATTCTCCCCCCTCTTTGGGGTTCGCTAGGTTGGGCGTATAACTACAAGTACACAATGGCCTAGTAGAACTCCAAGGGGATGGCATATCAAAAAATAATAGTTGACGGCTCATTGTAGGTACAACAGAAAACCCGCGTGCTGGTGATTCTACTGTCGCAACTTCACTATGTTCTTTAATCCAATTCGTTAGATTTATTAGTGTATCGTAGTTATAAAACTGCCAGGTATAGACGGCTATTTGAGTCATGACCATCGCCATAATTTCTCGCGGAATCAGGAAGACTTTAATCACTTCTCCAGGCGGCAGCCAAGAATCGTTAGAGGGATTAATGGTAAAGTTGTACATTTGACCAGGGAAAAACACATCAAACTGAAAAATTAAAACTCCATGTTCACTATAAAAGGTGTTATACCAAAGATAGTCATATATTCTGTTACTATCCGAATCTGCGTTGTCAGCTATAAAATTGGGTACGTGAACGGATTGATTTCCTGTACCCATAAAAGGTCTAATAGATAAATTCGGCATTGGCATATCGTCTATTTCTCCTGATTCTTGTCCTAAGTCATAATCAATTTCCGTTTCCTGTCTAACCCAGAGTTCTACCGTCTGGGTGGTGGCGGATGTCGCAAAAAGAGAGATTCCCCCGTCGCTGCTATCAAAATAGGTCGCATCTTCAAATACTGGCAATGAGCGATCGCTACCATCCCATCTAATGGAGAATGGATTTTCCCCCTTGATGGAAATTTCTCGCCTCACCGGGGACGATGTGGAGGGGATAATTTCCACCTCTTCCCCTGCCGCCAGTTGAACCGTCCCCGACTTGGAAAATCTATAATAAGCGCCCCCGCCGCCCCCGCCGCCGACCGGACGCATTTCAAATCGAATAGGCATTTATCGTAGAATGGAAGTAACCACTTCTATTTTCTCACATGAACATCACGCCGGGAGTCTATCCCGATTTTTCCGAAACCACACTAGAAGCCTTAACCTTAGCCATGGGGCGGCGATTGCTACAAAGGCAAAAAAACCTGACGATTAACTTCACAGGAAAAGATATTATGGATTTAACTCTTAATGAAGAGGATTCTGTTATCAACCTGGATATTGACGAGCTAGAGGCTTATATAGAAAATGGCGCGATTAAAATAGTAGATCCGTTTGTGAGTAGTTTTCAACCCGGTATAGGTAGTTACCCCTTTGACCAAACCAATTTAGCCAGTGCTTTACTGCATTTAGTTGTACATCAACACATAGCAGAATTTAGCCCCGCACTAAACCCCGAACCCGCCAAAAAACATTGTGATTTTTCTATCCGACCTAACGTTAGGGGAGATGGACAATATCCGTTAATATGCACCATCAGCTTAACCGACTATCCCGTAATTGTTGACTACACCAATGGCATGACTTCCGCCGCCAAACCATACTTATTAACTCCTTAACCTATGGCAGAAAATCGCTTATCAGAAACCGACACTTTTTCATTTGAAATTAATCAGAGTAATGTCAGTGATTATGCAAGCAATCCGTTAACACTGTGGAATATTTCTGATGCTATTACTGCCATTTCTGCCCATATTGACCCCAGGTGGCTATGGCGAGCTAATGCTTTTTTAGAAAGTCTCACTGCATCAGTTTGGTGTCCGAGTTTTACTCGTTCTCCTTATCCCGAATTTTACCCAGAGGATTCAGCGGCGGAAAGGGCAGCTAAATTAATGAAATTAGAGAGCAATCACCCTAAGTTTGGTTTGCAATTACTGAGAAGAAAAGGCTCGTCAAATCCTTGGGTTGAGGCAGCTTGTCCGGTTATCCAAAACCGAGGGCGGCGGTTTTATGTGCCTCTAATCAACCCTTATTTAACTGCCAATGAGGTAAAAATATTTGGCGGAAGTGACCAGTTAGGTTTAAGTTTTAAGGATTACGGTGACGGTATATTAGGCGGCGGTTCAATAAGTGCTAATCGCGGCTATGATACCATTTATATAGAGGGTGAATATCGGGTCGAATTAGATTTGATACTGATGGCTAAACGCCCGGCTAATACCTTGATGAACACAATAACAGTCGGACCTAATCCTATATTAATCGCCCCCGCTAATCCCAACCGTGCTTATTTTGAAATTCAGAACCAGGGAGAAACTCAATTGCTTTGGGGGTTGGGTGCATCGGGAAATAATGCAACTACTCACCCATTCAGAATGCCACCCGGTCAGATTTATTATCCCGGTAATGTATCAGGATTTATTCCGACTGACGCGATATGGGGTAAAGTAGTAGAAGGTTCGACAACTGTTTTAATTATGGAGAGTTCTTACACATGATGATAGCTTTTTATGGATTAGATGACTTAGAAAATTATCCGGTAGATTTATCCTTAGAATCTGCGGTTAATCCTGTTCATCTATGGGATAAGCGGTTAGAGATTCTTATAGCTACAAATAAGGATGTGTTTAACCGCCATTTTTTGCTACCAGGTCGCCCCGCCAATGGATATTTGATTTATAGAGAATTAAAAGCATTGGCTCATGTTCCCCAAGAATATAAAACCATTGTTGATTTTCCTTCCCCAGAAAAGAGACAAAGAAGGCTCTCTCAAGCCCAAGACGAAAATTATCGATTTGTCCTTGAGCAATGGCTGGAAAGAATAGAGTATTTGTGCCATATCTTTCCATTTTTGGAAGTGTTGCCAATTGCAGCTTTTTTGTCTGATTCTGTTAGTCCCTATCGCCCCCTGTCTGTTCCCACGCTAAAACAACGGAAAACCATTAAACTTGTTTCGTTGGAACCCATAGAGACAATGGAACGGGAATGGGTTGCTGGCGAACGAAAATTGACCAAAGAGGGATGGTTGCAACTATTTCCTGAGTTGAGGCAGGAGCGCGAACCATGCGAGAAGTAGAGGAACGCAGCCGAAGGACAAAAGACATTGTAAGGAATCGCAACTATAGGCAAGCGATAGATGTCATAGAAAGAGAGGTTAAACGATTAGAAGCGGACGACAAACCCAGAGCGCGAGTAAGATTTCCCCGTGACGATGGAGACATTGATATAGATGTGGGGGGGATAATTGAATTTGCCCAGGCAATGAAGCCAAAAATAAGCGCAGAGGCTGAAGATTTACAAGATGGCAGAACTAGGAGAGGCATAAAAGCTGAGAAGATAGGCAGCACAGCCCGTGGATTTGTAGACCTTGATGAGGATGGGAGCCCCAAAGGTGTTGGGGGAACAATTGACAGCATTAATGATGCTAATGTCTCGGTTTACTTTGGGGAATGTGAGCAAACCATGAGCGTGACCATGTTTGGCAAGACTGTTACTTTTGCTCGGAATGTTTGCGAGGATGATAGGGATGAGGAAGGCGACGACAATCGCCGTGGTGGTGAAGAAGAGGAAAACGCAGGGGTTGCCGGTAGCATTGATACAAGCATTCCCGGTCCCCCTCTAGGTTTTACTGGCTATTTATGTATGCCTTATTTGTCGTATTATCAAATGTTTGCTGATCCCGTTATAACTGAACCAAATAGGGCTTTGCTAGAATCATTGGTAGGGACAACCCTCAAATATTTACCGTATGAGTTAGAGGTGAGTTTTTCTATTTATGATAATGTAAGGGTTGAGATTAGCCGATTTAATTTAAGATACACAAATATAGCATCCATTACCAAGTGGAGAGCCAGTAAGCAGGAGGAAGGAGGGTTCAATCGTGATACTACTCTTATAGGATTACATACAACCGTAAAAAAAGCGGGGCGAGCTACTAAATGGAACGGTCCGAGATACTACAATAAGTCGCTAACAGTAGTAGGCTCGAGTAGGCCCACCATGGAGTCTGTGTCGGCTACAGCTATTGTCCCACCGAAAGGAATAGTGAATAATACAACATTGCTCGATTGGTATTGGATTATTCAGCACTCTTTTCATCTAAATATATACAGGAGAAACCATCCAGATTTCCCGTGTAGATGGGTCAACAATTATCAACCAGAGCCGACGCCAAGTTTACCAATATTGAGGGATGACATGAATAAAGAATGTTGTGAAGATTCTATTAAAATGACTAGGGAAATCCATAAAGCCCTAGGGGTAAGGAAGTTGCTAGATAAGAGTTTCCAGGTTCCAGCTAATATGATGATGCCAGAGGGACGGGGTAATCATCAGAATAAAGACTATTTGGAAATCATGTCTGACCTGTTTAAAACCATAGATAATTATGGCTTTGATGCTCCGGTTACCGTGACGGTTCAGGATACTAACAAAGCCCAAGAAGGCGACCAGTCTATTGAGTTAAAGTTTAATTCATTGGGGGCAATATTAAAGGCTCAGACTGAGCTTTTGATTGAGTTAAAAGGTGATAGCGCCAACCGGCTAAATATTCAGATTCGTTTAGCCTATATAATGACGAGAATGTATAGAACTTTGGCTAAGTTGTATTATCGAACGTCGGCGATTTTAGACGGGTTGGGAATTCCCATTATCTCGAAAGTGGTTACGCTGCCAATTGAGTTTAATGTGTTTGGTAAAAAACACTGGGGGGCTGGCAAGGGTTTTGGAAAGGATAACAAGAAAGGCCAGGAGCCTAAACTTGATTTGAATGATGAAGACACGACGGAAGCCATGCTGCCAGATTTGTTGGAGATTCACGACTATGAAATAGAGGTTGATGAGTTTAGGGCTAAAAGTAATGACCTCTATGAGGTTTTAATAGGGATAGCGGCAAAATTAAGGTCATAGTTTTATCATGAGTAAAAGAAGAGCGCCAAGGGGTTCGGGTAATTCCCAGCCGGATTCGGGTGGTGGGAAAAAACCGCCATCGGCAGGACAGGAAAAGGCTAAGTTTAAAAGTGACACTCGGAAAAGAATTGAGGAAGGGATCGCTGTGTTAGATTTCCGGCTGCATCTGGAATATTTAAATGTAGCATCAGCAGTTGGGGGCGGCGACTTTGAAGAGTTTAAACGTTCTTGGTTGATGAATTACTATAACGCCATGACAGCATCTGGGTTTAAGGATAAACCCAAGACAGCCCCCAGTCGGGAACAGCAGCCCCGCCTCATCAAAACTAATGACGAGTTAATGGAGATTCGTGATATTAAATCTGACAACTTGTCTACTGGAAAGTCGCCAAGCCAACGCCGCCGAGAAAGATTGTTGCCCAACAATGACCACGAAATAGGTTAATAAATTATGTCTAATGTTGTAGGTGTAGACCTGAAAGAACTAACTTCAACCGCTGTAGCTGGCAAGGAAATCGCAGCACAATGGTTTAATGCTTTTTCATCTCAACTGTATAAAGAGGTTCAGATTTTAAAATCTTTTAATTTTAAGAAATGGGCCGGAAGTCTTAAAGGTGGTGCCTTAGCTATTGGAGAAAACATCAAAAAAGGCAACTGGGGATTTTTCAAAGATTGGCTATTAGAAGCCCCTATGATTCCTAAAGTAGCAGGGCTTCTAGCGGGTGGTGTAATTGCCGGGACTGTGCTGCTTGTTGGTGGAAAAGCTGTAGGGCTTGTTGGTGCGGGTGTGGGGAGTTTAGTAGCAGCCCACCCGGCTTTTGTAGGCGGTTTTTTGGGGGTAACAGTGCCTACACTAATGGGCAAATTAACCCAAGGAGTTTCTCAAGCGTATAATTTTAATTGGGCAGCATCTGACAAAAAAATGATGGATGATTTAAAACAAGCAGCTAACGCTTTATATGTTCCCTTGGGAGAGACAGTCGGAAAATCTCTGGCTGCTTTAGTTGCAGGCAAGGTAGGAAGCACGGCGACAACAACTCTAAGAATTAGAGAAGGCGCGATCGCCGCCATGTGTATGATTAACCCAACCATTAAGGATACTTTGGTAGAAGCCTTGTCGTCGCTTAGATATGCGGTTCAAGAGGTTGCTAAAAAAGCACTGTTTGTCATAACTTATATTAACACCAGGAAAGTAGCAGCTAAGTTGTTAGATAAGGAGGAGACTTGGGGGAAAGAAGGACAGTCGCCTTTTATCGTTTCTGAAAAGGTAGAGGAAACCTGGTCTAAGATTAAAGCAGATGAATATTTTGACTGGGTAAATGAACAACAGTGGGAGGGTATGGAATCATTAGCCTCTACTTTCTTTGAAACATTAGGGGATTTACTAACAGACCAGGGAACTTATGAGGAGTGGATTCCTGTGTAAATTAATCGGCTGAGAGAGGGAGTATTTATGGCAAATGTTGGAAGGCTAACCCAACAAACTTATATCATGATGGCTCGCCAAAGGCGCATCACGAAACTCTCGGATAAGCGCCCGGAACGAGTCCGAATAGAATTGCAACCCAACTGGGATGTTTACCAACTGCAGCCTGACAGAAAAAACCCAGATTACAAGCTGCTGATGGCGGGTTCCGAGTCAGCTTTGGCATTGCAGTTGTCTCAGCTCGGATGGATGGAGAAGATGATCGATCATCTCCTCAATGCCAGCGACCTAAAATTTGACGACTGGTTTGATGCTTGGGCGGCGGGTTATCCAGAGCTGCGTTATAGATCCAACCCAAAACTCCCCAATTTAAGCACCAACTATCCGGCGCGCAATCTAAGAAACAGCGACGGAGATACCATCCCCAGATGGAGAGGAGACGCGAGTTCTCGCCCGGCTTATATTGAGTGGCATCCTTCCGACAGAAAAACATCTAAGGAGGTTGGGCTTCACCGAACAATAGAATATTTTCCAGATCGCTCCGAAAACAAATCAGTTGTCTTGACCGGGAACGATAAGGAACTAATTAGGCAAATCCTGCAAATCCACTACGAGGGCAGCGGCAGTAGCGAAAAATCCGATAACACAGTCTCAACGGGTATCAGTTACCGGGGCGCTCCTAAAGTTGTGCTGTACTTTTTGGAAAGAATTGAGGATGTGGAGAAAGGCTACCGACAACTGGAAGCGAGAGTCGGTTTCCGTTTGGTGGGAAAAACGGAAAATCCAAACGGAGTCGGGGACTTGCTGACGAAAGCCAATATCAGAAGTTTGGCACAAAGAATTTTCCAGCACTTTCTACAGCCCCAGCAGTTCCGGTTCCGCAAAGGAAGGGAATCGGTTAGTTATCGGGACAAATCCTCCGGGTTAGAATCGTTTGTTTTTGCGACCAGCACGGCGGAAGGTGTCAATCTCTACCAGCGCATCTGCCAGGTGATGCAGATCGAGTTTGACAACTCCAAAGTATTTACATCGACCAACCAAAATCCAGCCCAAGCGTTCCCTATCACATCTCCAGAAGTGACGATATTGGGTAACAAAATCAAACCGCCGCGCCGCCGTCCGGTCGGGTACGTCTACTTTAGGGAAGCAAAATTGTTTTTAGAGATGCTCAATGAGCCTATCCTGCTCTGTGACTACAACGGTCATCTATATAGAAATCCCGATTAGAAGACAACCCCAACACTTTTTTTAGACCAAACAAAACTCCTTGCATATCCGGAAACCCTATAGGTTTCCGTATATGTTCCACCTCCTAAAAATGTCTGCTATGAATGAAGTAGTAAGCAGTTTTGAAGCAACAAGGCGGGTATTGGATGCCAAGTTTAGCAGATACGAAAATTTATAGTTGGACTGCGCCCACCCCAGGCGGAACGGGAACCATGACAGTAGCGGCTCGGCTTTCTAATAGATACGATGGCATTGCTGAGGATTTGGGAATGACAGCCCACACAGACGCTAGTCAAGTCACCGCGCAAATGGTAAAGGCAAATCAAGCAGTCAAAGAGGGTCTCTTAATGAAAATGCGGATTAACTATCGGAAAGATAACAAATATTTTGGGGCTGATATTTATGTACCCACAAACAAAGTTTCTGATGCAATTCAGAAACTACATGGCAAAGCCTGGGATGGCACTGGGCGAATTACTTCCTGCCGCGATCGCGTAAGGGCTGATTTTCGTTAATAGAGAAAGGACAAAATATTAATGGCTAGAACACAACTCTGTCAGGCAATGGATGGTACTAAAGTTAGAGTCTTTAGAGCCAGTGCGGTAATGTATACAGCCGGAACTAAAGATGTTTTAGGCGTATCCCCAGTAGAAGAAGCCAACGCTAATGATCCAGTGTATGACACCGGGGAATTAATGCGAACTGGTTTGTTAGTAAGGCTTGCCGTTCAGTGCAACAACGGCACTACCAAACCGCCAATTACTTATAGACTTTTTTGCACAAAGGAAAAAATAAACGAGGCTTTGACGTATTACAATAGTAACGGTAGGACTCTAAATGGTAAGAGCGTCATGAACGCTGGTTTTGAACGCCGCCTAGTTATCAAATAAGGCATGGATTTTACCGACGCTTATGGTGCATGGAAACTGATAGCTTCAAGCTATCAGCCTACCCAAGAATGGATAATTCACAACCCCCCAATTACTGAACACTCATTATTGAGGTTTAAATTTTCAACTGATTGGGGGCGTTGGAAAAATCCCTATGATGGCTATAGGTCAATGCTGCTTATCAGAGGGCATTATCGTGATGATTCTGGGAGTTTTGGCTGGGTAACAGGACAAAGAACTGTATACGTTACAGAAGAACCACAACTGATTAATTATCCGCCCATAGAAGAATTTACAGATAATTCCTGGACAATTAGAAAGCTAGGAGTCCGCCGCCGGTTTTTCAAAAACGCAACATGGATCGAAAATCATCCTACAATGGATCTAAAGTTTAACGTAATAATTGAGGCTTTTGTAGCTTAACATGAATATCTCTCTCGCTCAATTAATCAACCATCTCCCAGATGGTTCAACCTGAAAAACCTTGCTGGGGTCATTAGGTTCGGAAGCTGAAAACGTAGACGCTACCGTAGAACTTTACGAATTTGTTGAGGCTTTTTACCAGGCACAAGTCGAACGCAACCAACTACCTGATGTTCAACGATTAAACGTAGTTTCTGCTCAGACATTGTTCAATATAGTGTTACAACCGGATGGCTCTGTGACAAGACAGATAGATAGACAATTGTCATTCTACCAAAAATTTGAGAATTCAGGAATTATTAGTAGACCACAATTCTAATTTGCCAACGGTCTAAATTTTTCGGGTGATTGGGAGTCTATCCGAATTACCCGAAAACGAACTACCAGCAATTTTTTCAAAACTTAATTTTAGTTTTTGAAAGTACAGGAGTTTCTAACTTTATGCATCTAGAAATTGAAAAAATTGCTTTAATTATTGGTTGGCTTATTTCTTTTTCGGGAGGTATTTGGTATCTTTCAGCAAAACATACTGAACTCCAAATTAATGTCAAAAAAAATCAAGAAGATATCGATAGATTAAGAAGTTCAGTCAGAAGCGAATGTCGAGGGGACAAACAACTGATCTGGCTTACTTTAAAACATATTGAAAGATATTTAGCCAAAACCACTGACTATAATGAATTAATCTTAAAAAAAGACAAAACAAACAACGATGAATTCTAATACATTACCTGAGATAGTCAAGCTAGGAACTGATGGAATTACAGTTTTTTTAGTCTGGCAGTTGATGAAACAAAACCAGAAACTAATTACTGAAGTTAACTCCAGAGACAACGAACTAATGAACCTGATATACACAATCCTAAATCAGTCCAGACAGAATCCCACCAGGTTAAGCGATCGCACTAGCCGGATTAACTGTCCCAGGGGAGAAAGCAAGGAGTAAGTTATCAGACTGACCCAATGGAAGGTAGCCTACTGGGAAAATGGACAAAACAAGTACAAATTCCCAGTTAGGACAAAAAAGCGATCGCATTAAGTCCCTTGACACCAATCTGGACTTCTACAACTCCAAGGCAAAGGTAAACGCTTCTTT
>NZ_JARPLU010000151.1:0-11095 GCF_032349615.1 Limnospira sp. PMC 1279.21
TTTTGAGCGCAGCGTGTCAACCTATTTCGCTGCTAGTGTATTACGATGGTTCAAGCCGGACATTCGGTCTTGCTAATCATAGATGGTTGGCAGTGGTCGCGTCTTGGTAGTAGGTTCTACCTCACGCCTTCCGTTCCCCGCTTCAATCCTGGAGTTATGATTTCCAAAACTGGGGGTGGCTATCGCCGTTACTCTCTACTCCCTGATTTCTCAGTTCGTTTATGACCTTGAGTTCCCTGCCTTGCTTAGTTCCCTAAGCGTCGGGACATATAACCAGTTATGAGGATGGTCAGGAGAGGTCTCCTTATATCCAGATTCGGAGCTGGAATCCTCACCGGGTAGTTATTTCGGGCATTTCAGCCCTATTTCATACCCGAACGTCTCGCACCATCCGCTTACACTTATCACTACTGATTACCTCGACCAGATAATCAGAGCCTTAGAGGGATTACAACGTTCCGTTTATATGGGCATTCCATCTTTAGATTTGTCCTCTCCACCGGGGTACTTTTAAAGGTCTGTGTAGGTAGTTGCAAAAGTCCCCTACTATTCCCCTTGCTCTTTTGATCGCAGCGTATAAAAACTTATTCCGCTACTAAATATTTACGATGGTTCAAGCCGGACATTCGGTTTCCCTAATCATGGATGGTTGGCAGTGGTCGCTTTTGGTAGTAGGTTCTACTTCACGCCTTCCGTTCCCCGCTTCAATCCCAGAGTTGTGATTCCCGAAACTGGGGGTGGCTATCGCCTTTACCCTCAACATACTTTGTAACAAATTGTTAGGATTTATTACAAAGTATGTTGACCTGGGGTTCCCTGCCTGGTTTTGGTATCTTGTGATACAAAACGTCGGGACATATAAACAGTTATGGGGATGGTCAGAAACGAGTTGTCTTGTATTCAACCAAGGGGTTGAAGTCCCCACTAGGAGGTTATTTCGGGCATCTCAGCCCTATTGAACTCCTAAACGTCTCGCACTTTGCTGATATTTTAGCGAATTTGAGAACTTGGGGTGAGGGTTCGGAAACCGGGTTTCTGGGTGGCTGCTTAAATCTCCCCTAACCAGGTTTCAATGGCGGACATCAGATTCGGTTGATTGGGGGAAAGGCCTTTTAAGGGCGCTTCTAGGGGGTCGTCCGTGAGGAAGGCGATCGCTTCTACCGAGACGCTTCGCGATCGCTATTTCCCCCGTCAGACAAAAGGCGATGATTCTGGGTGGGTTGATTAACGGTGACTCGGAGCGATCGCCTCAATTTGGGAACACCAAGAAAAGTCCTTGATATTAAACGTGTAGATGCTGTTCACTTCATGGGCTAACACGATCCAAATATGCAGTAAATCAAAAACTCCTCCATTGGTTACAGGTCTTTCTGCCAATAAACCAATCCAACCTTCAAACAGATCCACCGGAGTTGAAAGTAAGCAGATATGGGGCATCTGACAAATCCGGTTAATGCGGATAATTGCTTCCGTTGGCTGTAAAGGCGTGGCTAAAATAGCGGGATTAGTAATATAGGAGTAAAATTCCGCTAAAACCTGCGATGAGACACACAAAATTTCCCTGTCGGTCGGTCTAAATATTTCTAAGGCGGCTTGATGTTGAGGGGCTTTGGTATTAGCAACATAAGCCAGGATGTTCATATCCAGATAAATTCGTTGAGCTTCCCCTGCCATAAAGCATCGTCCGATTAAAGGGTGGGAGAATTTAGCTCTCAAAAAACCAGGAATCCCGGTCTAATTCCGAGAGATTTTCTGGGGCTGATTTGTTCTGCTGTTGATTGATAGTTTTAAAGATTTCTATCATTAGATAAATTGGCTCGATTGGTTTTGGGGTTAGTCCGGTGATATCAAGAGTTTGAGTCATTTTTTCGTCGTGGGCTAGGGGTTGCTGACATTCTAGCTAATTTTGCGGCCCAGGGTCAAAAACCGAGTTTCTTTGCTGCTTAAATCTCCTCTAAACCGGTTTCAATGGCGGATATCAGATTCGGTTGATTGGGGGGAAACCTTTTTACCGAATCACTCGAAATTCGAGGTTGAGATTTAGCTGACTCCATTGGCGGTCTGCGGTGATTACGGGTTGATTGAGAACAAGACCCAAGCCTAGACAAGCCTGATCGCCTAGGGATAAGCCTAGAGGTTTAGTGATGGGTCGTAGCATACCAGCAATATGAGCTTGCGGTTCATCAAAGGGAACAATTTTTAAGTTCAAGTCGGACAAAATTTGCAAAATCTCGGTTTCTGAGATGCCAATTTCGGCCAATTTAGCAATAACTTCCGATAAATTAATGGTGCTAATCGTTGCATTTTCAATCAAGTCTGTTATTTGTTCACTCCCGCTTTCTTGATTGAGAAATGCTAATATGGCAGAGGCATCCATGATTACATTACTCATGGATATAGCAATCCTAAATCAGTTGTGGAAGACCCTCACCCCCAACCCCTCTCCCAGAACGGGAGAGGGGAGAAGAAGATGTTATAAATCATTTAGGACTGCTATAGACTCGTGACGGCGTTCTTGAATCAGTTCCTCTGTTAGGTTGCGATTTTTCCCATATTTTTTGACTATTTTTTGAGCCTGGGTGAGGGGGCTGGTGGAGTCAGTTATTAGTGGGCGATCGCCTTGTTTCTGCTGTTGATTAATAGTTTTAAAAGTTTCTATCATCTTGTGAATTTGCTCGATTTGTTCTGGGGTGAGTCCGGTGATATCAAGAGTTTGAGTCATTTTTGAGTTGGGGGCTAGGGGTTGTTGACATTTTAGCTAGTTTTGCCGCTAAGGGTCAGAAAGTGGGTTCTTGAATCCTCCAATCTCCCCTAACCCGGTTTCGATTCTCCTGGGTCAACGCTTCCGGAACCCCGATATCAGATTCGCGCTTATTGGGGGGAAGCCTTTTAATGGTGCTTCTAGGGGGTCCTCGCTGTTTAAAGCTATGGCGATTACCCCCGTCAGTGTTTGGCAAAAGGCGATTCTCCTGGGTCAACGCTTCGCGATTCTCCTGTGGAGACCCTTCGCGATCGCTTCTGGGGTGGGTTTCGTCGGGGTGGAAAATGTTTCGCCGCCGAAGAGGATGGCGCGGTGGGGGAGGAGGTGGGGCGCGTTTTAGGGTTTTGATGTGGCGATCGCCGATCAACTGTTGCGGCGGCGCAGGCGAGTCATAGCCAGGGCTCCGACCCCCAAACCGATCGCCAGGGTGGGTTCGGGGACAGGTTGCGTTTCCCAATTCACCACTTGAATTGGGTAAGCCAGAGCCGATTTGAGGCGGTTTGCTGCAGCCCGTGAGGGTGAAGGGTTCGGTCACGTCGCCAATCCACAGGTAGTCCGCGCCCCATCCGTCGGTGGGATTCTCCACGGCGGAGCGATCGCCCACCGCCACGCCGTCCCGGAACCGGTTGTCCACCACCCGGCTCATCCCAAAACATCCGTAAATTATCGGTTAAAATTAGGCTAATGAGTCCGAGTTTATTAAGAGTTTAAATATATCCATAAACCGGCTGCCCCTGATGTCCAGGTAATTTCAATTCTCGATGGCCTGACGGAGCTGTGGCCGCTTTTCTGCGGGCAGCTCCATGACTTTATTAAAAAAATAAAAAGAATCGACTTCCTGCCATCGCTTGAAGGCTAAGGTATTAAAAAATTATCCGATAGTTTCTCGTCCCATTTGCGGGTGCAGTAACCGACAGAACGACTAGGATTCACTCTTTTTTTTGAAGGGGGATGAGTTTTTTCGTTAGTCCCAGCCCCAAACTGGCATCAGGGAAAATGTGATCAGCATCGTGACAACTGCAAGGGGAGCGATCGGGCCAGGAAGCGGCGATCGTGTCCTTGGCTAACAATGTAGAATCTCTCAACAAAACAGGAACTTATGTACCTAAAAAAAGACAAACTCCAACATATTAGTACAATTACCCATGAGGGTAAGGTCGTCGTATTCGGCACCGATACCGAGGGTAAGGTCTTCTATACGGTGAAGCAAGATGGCTTTGAAGATAGCTACCTGAATACCCCCGCCGACCAAAGAACCGGCTGGGAAACCTGGCAAACCCTGGAATTTCCCAATGAAGACGATGACCCGTCAGTAATTGAGCAAGAAAAAGCCGAATTCACCTATCAGAATGATCAGAGTCGCTATTTGCTAAGGTCTCGCTACTCGACCCAAGGCATGACAGCCGTTGCCCCCGTTCAGGCGATCGCGGCCCTTGATCATATTTATGTGTTCCGTCAATCTACGAGCAATACGCTATTGATTGATCGGTTTGTGTTGGATGGCATGACCAACAAACTGAACCGCAAGCTGGAAGTTCGCTTTAAGCGGAGTCGACAAAAGCACACCCCGACCAAAACGATGGCGATGGGTAACAACGGCCTCAGCAATGTTGATACCCTCGACTTCCGGGATGCCAATGGTAATTTCTTCTATGAACCCACAACGGAACTTTGCTTGGTCAGCAACCTGCACAAAGGTTGGTTTTCTGTGGTAGTAGTGCCCACGATTGAAAATGATGTTCATCGGTGGCATATCTTTGCCTACAATAGCCAGACTAAAAAAGTTGAACTGACGACCCTACGCGCCTCACAGGAAGGTCTCTTCGACCTCAAAGACTACACCATTTACGAAGAGGCGGAGGGTAGTCTGGTGCCCAAGAAGATTCCAGGGGTTATCCAGCGCACGTTGGATATTGATGGGGTTTCCATTACCAATGGTCTGTCAGCCACCAAGTACGATCTTCAACAGGAACAGGAAACCCAATCCGGGGATACCCAACTACTGCGGAGCGCCACTAAACTCATGGTCGCTATCCCCACTGATAAAGGGGTTGCAGCTCTGAGCTTTGCCATTGCCGGAGATGGCACCCTGTCTGAAATTGATGAAACCCCTGAACGCACCATTGCCCGCAGTCGTCAGCGGGAAATTTTGCTGCCCCTCAATACCCTAGATGAAGTCAAAGCCCTGGCCGACCAAACCCCACCACCCCTGGGGGTGATCCGTGGATTGGCCCTGGGTACTGATGCCGATGATGCCGAAGACCTGGTGATGGTATCCACCGAAGGAGAGGCGGGCCAACTGGCCAACGGCGATCTGGTGAAAATCTCCGGAACCCCTGATATACGGGGGCTCTATGGGGCTCAGAAGATCGACGACCGTACCTTCGAGATTGCGCTACCTACCCCCGCCGATAACTTAGGCTATTGGGAAAAGGAAGATCTAGAGGAGGCGGGCTTAATTTTCGATGGCATGATTGCCGCCTACGAGAAGACCGCTGACGGCAAGCTGCGCGTTACCTGCGATTACCACGGTCTTGAGGATGGGGATGAGGTGCAAATCATTGGCACCGATAGCTATGACAATACCTATCCAGTGCAGACCGTTGATGATAATCACTTTGTGATCGAGCGGCGGTGGGCTAAAGGGGAAGCCGTCAACATCAAAGTCGTCTCTCGCAAGCGGCGCGGCATTGTGCTGGATGGCGTGAACGACTATATCGAAATTGCCGATCCCTTTGGCAAAAACAAGAACTTCACCCTTTCTGTCTGGATCAAGCCGACACAGATCAATACTGGGGCAACCCAAGCTGTGATGGGCAATGATCTATGGAAACCTTCGTTGTGGATTGCGCCTGACAACGGCGGCTTGCATTACATGGCGTTTGGTGATCCCAGCCAAGAGTCTGTCTTGAGCGGTACTTTCGACAACTTTTTTGACCAGGCGGAGACTTGGGTTCATGTAGCCTGGGTGAAAGATGGCAACCGTTTCAGGTTCTATAAAAATGGTGTGGAATTTGCTGTTGTTGAGGATGTACCGGAAAAGCTTTACAGTGATCCATCCAGCAATTATCAGTTCGGAAAAGTAGGCCAAGACTTTTTCTCTGGGCATCTGGCCGAGGTACGGATCTGGTCGCTGCCCCAAAGTGCGGACACCATCAAAAACAATATGTACCTGCAACTGCGGGGTAAAGAGGTGGGCCTGGAAGGATATTGGCGTTTGGGTGGCCTTGCCTTCGGCAAGGTGAGCGATTTCTCTATCCATGGCAATGAGGGCACCGTTTATGGTGATCCCTATGTCAGTGCCGCTACCCTCAGCCGTAAGCTGGCCAGCGGAGCCGATGCGGTGAAATATAGCAATTCTGACCTATTTGCTGTGAGCCAACGCGCTACCTATGAAGAAAGCTTTGAGTTCAAGGTCAATGCTGCCAAACCAGTGACGCTGGCGGATCTGAACAATGCCGATGGTCGGGGGCAAGGTACCAAGATCTTCACCTTCTCTCACTGGGGCAAAACCAGCCGCAGCGCTAACGACACCATTGCGGTCTCGGCGGTGCAAGATGAGTTTGAAGATCTGGGGAACGGCTGGTATCGGGCTTCCTGTACCCTAACGATTCCTGACGAGATCAGTCTTCTACGCTCCTTTGAGATTGCCAGAGTACAGGGCAACTGGAACTCCTTGGAAATCCGAAAGCATCGCATTCGTCTGTTGTCTGACGCGATAACAACGGCAAAATATATCGATGACGTAGCTCTAGTAACTTTAGGGGATGATCAACCTACATTGTCACATGAGCTAAAAGCATTGCATTTAAAAGAGAGTCGGGAAGGAATTCTACTCAAAGAAAAACGAGAATTGGAAACAAAACTCGAAGGGCTGAAGAATTTAGAAAAAATTCGCAAAGAGTATGAAGCACTCAATCAACTGGTGACTAATTTGGGCAATCAGGTGGTTCAACTTGAGCGAATCTATAATGATGAGGTGAATAGTCCATTCAACTACTACTGCTACTTTGTGTTGAGGGCAAATGAGGGGGCGAAAGTTCAAATTGTATACCGAGACAACATTGATGATGTACTCAGAGGCAGTTCAATTTACAATGCAGAACTAACATCTCAAGCAGTCAGTGATTGGCAGCTATGGAAATTCATCAAGGAGGCAGACGGTTTTTACTCTGTATCCCTCAAAGCATTGGGAGAGCATCAAAGACTTTCTATTTGTGGACGGGACAACAATGTTTTAAACATTGAAATACGATCAATGTCTAACGATGAAACAAGATGGAAATTCATTCCAGGTGCGAGTGGCTATTACTATATGTCTCTCAAGGCCAGAGGAGAAGGAGTCAGGATTACTAATACTGGACGCAATATCAGCAATTTAGAGTTACGCTCAAACTATGATGAGTGGTGGTCACAGTGGAAATTGGTGTCTACTGGAGAAAGAACCAACAATAAGATAGAGATTGCTCGTCTAAATTTGCAGGACAAAAAAAGACAACTTCAAGAAAAACAGATTGAGCTAAAAAATCTGAAGCAATTACTAGATGCAGATGAGGAGAAGAAGAAAGCTTGGGAACTGCGGCTGCAAGAGGTAATTACACAGTTGAAGCAAATTCAGGCTGAGATAATTACCTTGAATGCAGGGCTGTTGAATGCTATCAAAAACATTCAAGCAAAGCCTCAGACAATGCCTGACATCACCAAGGATAGCAATGACTTAGTGACTCAAGGAGCATTGCTTGGGTTTGTACAACCAGTAAGTCGCCTCCATGCCCTAGAAACCTGTGAGGGGAACGTCCAACTGAGTTACTTTGATAATCAGGGTCGGATGCGGCAAACCAACTACGATGCTACCGCTGATAGCCGAAATGCGGCCTTTGAACAGTGGATTCCTGATGCCCATCGGGCTTGTCTCAACTTCAACCTAAGCAATAGTGTCTTGACCTTAAAAGCCGCCTTGCCCCTACCTATGGATTGGAGCATGGAAGCTTGGTTTGTCTATCCTTTGCCTGAAAAGTTGGAGTGGAACACCTTAAGCCGTTCAGACGGTGGGCACCATGTTCTGGTCAAAGATGGTAAACAGTTGGGGATCTGGCTGCGGAATGATATTCAAGGACAAAGATTCTTTGACTGCGGTTTTAATTTAGATCAACTCTCCTTGGGTTGGCACCATCTAACCGCAGTCGCTAAAGGAGATACGACTCTGTTTTACATTGATGGTCAAAGGGTTGGCGACACCAAGGCTAAGGCTCTAGCCGATGCCGAGGAAAGTTTGACAAAATCCCCCAATGATTCTGCAGCACAGCAGAAACTGGAAGCCATCAAGAAGGCAATTATCAAAGTGGTTGGCGCTGTCCATACTATTGGCAATTCAACCGCCGGGCAACCCTTTGGTAAGCTTTCCGAAGTTCGTATTTGGGGTGATGCTATCAGTGAAGAGGAAATTGCTATTAACAGCAAAACCTTACTGAGTGGTAATGAACCAGGGTTATTGGCTTACTATCCCATGAGTGAAGCGACGGGCGTAGAAGTTCGCGATCATTCTGGCAACGGCAACAATGGCACGGTATCCGGTGCTAGCTGGTGGGCCTCTACGGTACCTATCGGCAATCCTGGGCATACAGTGATGCAATTTGATGGGGTTGATGACTATCTGGAACTAGCACGGCCATTGCCCATTTTCTCAAGTTCGTTCACCGTTTCTATGTGGGTGAAAATTCCGACTCATAAGCGGGGAATCTTGCTAGGAGACTATGGTCTGCAAAACGCGCTCAATATCAACTTTGAGATTCTTGCTGGTGGAAGCCTGAGATTTTACTGGGATGGCTCCGGGGCTCTTGGCACTGTAAAGCTAGGGCTCAATCAATGGCACTTCATTAGCTTTGTCAGAGATCGAGAAAACCAGAAAGTTTACACTTATGTTGATGGTGTGCGTGATCTGGAACACTCCGGAGCCTTTGCCGATAAAACTGCGACCATTTCTCACCGTATTGGGCGCGATGTGCGGGGCAGTGACAGCGGCACTGTGTTTCAGGGTTGTATGGCTGATCTTCGTATCTGGAATATCGCCCGTACCCAGGATGAAATTCAGGCAGACATGAATACCCGCCTCGGCGGCAAGGAACCTCACTTAGTGGCCTACTATCCACTGAATGAAATCAAGATGGAAGGCAACACTCGCAAGGTTCAAGACCTAGCGGGCAATCGCCATGGCACAGTTCATGAAGCACTAACCACCGCAGACAATACCCTGCCCATTGGCGGCGATGCCCTGGTCTCTGCGGAGTACAGCACCGTCACCCTGGATCCAACTACCAAGCGCAAGGTCGCAATCATGCGGCGCTTCCTGGGTGCGCCCACCATCAATGGGGCCACGCTGCTGCCGGATAAGCGAATCGAAACCCTGGAACTGAAGTGGATTGGCAATGCCCAGTTTGCCCCAACCCTGCTGGGGTACATCGAAGGGCCACCACCCGTTCCTAGCGAGAACTTGACCATCGAAGAAGACTACAACGGTGCCACCTCGGTGGAACTGACCATGTCGGAAGATGTGGACTTTAGCTGGAACCGCGCCCAAGATAGCGGATTAGGCGCAGCGGCAGAGATTTTTGCTGGGGCCGCAACCGATGCCGCAGCGGGTATCGGATTAACAACCCGAGTAGCCACCATGCGAGCCGGGTTCAAAGGCAACTTTGACTTCAGCTACCAGTTCTTAAACGAGAGCAACATTACCTCCAGTTCGTCCCTCAGCTTGACCGATAGACTGGAACTGCGGGGAACCCCTGAAGTGAAGCCCCACTTCCCTCATCTCGGCACCCGCTTTATTCCCAAGAATATTGGCTATGCCCTAGTAGTCTCGGCCATCTCCGATGTGTTTGTGACCCGCCTAGCCCGCAGCGGCAAGATGGTGGGCTACCAGGTGCGTCCCGTCGAAGGTCTGCCGCCAGATGTCAATACCATCACCTTCTTGATGAACCCGGCCTACACCATGAACGGCAGTCTGGATGGGATGACCGGCAGCAGCGCCACCAGCGATCGCTTTTTCAAGCACGTTCCCGAAATGCGATCGCAATATGGCTCCCTCTATCCAGCCAGCTACTACCGCCTCAAAGAAGCCTACGACCTGAAAGAACAGATTGAAGCTGAGGACAAGCGCCGAGAATCTTACTTCTCTAACTTTAATGCGCGCCTCTTAGATGAAGCCTCCCTGGATCGCAACATTGACAGCGGCCCAGCGCCTAGCACGATTGGCGTTCATCGAGAGGAAGACCAACCCTCCACCGAGATGACAGAGGAGGAGAAAAAAGCAGCCGATGCGGCAAAGCTTCAAAATCTCCAAGCCAATGCCAATGCCAATGTGGATAAACAGAGCCAGGCTACCCAAGCCAAACAAGCGGAAATTCAGAGCAAAATCACCGACCAAGAGAAGCAGGTTCAAGCAACAGAAAGCTTTGCCGGTTGGCAGAAACGGATGGAAGATCTGCAAATTCGCGCTGCGAAACGGAACATTGTCAATACCTATGTGTGGGATGCCGATGGTGGGCTGCGCTCAGAACAGCAAAGCTTTGCCAACACAGTGGAACATACCATTGGTGGTTCATTTACGATGAATGCAGCCTTGGGGGCAGAAGCCAAGTTTGGTGCAATGGCTACGGCAGAACTCACCGCCCAAGCGACTGTAAACCTGACCCAAACGATGACCAAAACTGAAGCCCGAAGCAAGGGATTTGAGTTGAGTGTAGACCTGAGTGGTTTGGAATATAAAGGCATCACCGACTACAACGATCGCCCCATTCTGCCTGGGGAAAAAGTCGATCGCTATCGGTTTATGAGCTTCTACCTGGAAGGCAGCACCGATCACTTCCAAGACTTCTTCAACTATGTAGTCGATCCCGAATGGCTACGCAGCAACGACGAAGAAGCGCGGGCACTGCGCCAGACCCAGGCGGGTAAACCCAACAAAGCCTGGCGGGTGCTGCACCGGGTCACCTATGTAGAACGTCCGGCCTTGATGGGCTTTGGTCGGGATGTGCGTAAATTGCGGGTGGCGGCTGAAGTTTCAGAAAATCAAGCACTGTTGGATAAGATTGCCAAATTGGAGGATAAAAACCAAAAACTTGAGGAAAAACTGGATACTATCCTCGGCTTGTTGAAAGAGCAGAAATAGTCGATCATTAGATCATTAAAAGGAGGGGAAATAATTTCCTCTCCTTTTTTGATTGAGGGCGATCGCCGGATGATTTGGAAATTTTGGTTGGATCGAATCATATCAAATCCAGTTATAGCATTAGTCAAGGTGGTTAGGACGCAGCTTTGAGAACGGAATCCATGGCC